>CACXDX010000083.1 GCA_902766525.1 uncultured Bacillota bacterium
AATATGAGCGGAACTCCCCTCCAAAGAAAAACCGTTTCTGCCGTCAAAAAGTCCCATAACCCCTTCGACGACGGCAACATCGCTCCCGTCCCGATTTTTTTGGAAAAGATAGCGAATTGTGGGTGCGGGAAGCATAAAACTGTCGAGATTACGGGAATAACGGCCGGTTGCCTCACGATGATACATCGTGTCGATATAATCGGGCCCGACTTTAAAGGGCTGAACACCGAGGCCTTTTTTCCTCAGCGCTGCCATGAGGGCCATGGACATCGTCGTTTTCCCACTGTTGCTTTGGGTCGCACCCAGTAAAAATGCGGATGGATACATTTATTTACTCCTGATTTTATTCAAAATCGATGCCATATCATGAAATGATGTTCCCTCTGAAGGCGGTCGTCCGACAATGATCAGAGGAATACCCAGTTTTTCACAGGCTTCGGCCTTTTGAGCCAAACCTCCGGCAAGGCCGCTGTCTTTGCTGACGATGGCCGCGGCGCCGATCTCCTTCGCCAGCGCGATATTCAAAGCGACCGATGCCACACCCTTCATCGCGAAAACATGACCGGGATCGACATTTTTTTCTTCCAATTCTTTTAAGACCTTGCTGCTGGCCAGCACACGCATATAACAGCGATCTTTCAGCCGCGGATCGGAAAGAAAGGGATCAAGGTGACGGCTGCCGATGGTCAGCAGAATATTGCCGGGAAACGCCGTCAATCCCTTGGCGGCCGCTTCAAAATCAGCATATTCAATACAGTTTCCCGTTTCGGTAAAAGAATCCCTTTCAAAACGGTAATACGGTAAATCCAGCTTTTTCGCCGCCGCCTTGATATTGGCACTGACCTCAACGGCGAAGGGGTGGCTGAGATCGACGACATCATCGATCTTTTCTTCGGCAAGAAGAGCAATGAATCCCGCCCGATCGAGTGCTCCCCGACAGACCTTCATTTTTTCTCTTTGGGGAAGAATGTTTTCTCCCTGTTCGGAAAAGACGGTCACGACGAGAAAAAAATCCGGATCGGCTTTTTTCACAAATTCCACGCTGTCGACGGTGCCGCCGACGACAAGGATACGTTTCATGATTTTTTACCCTTCTTTTCCAGATAGCCTCTGGGGGTGATCATGCGGTCACCATGGATATAGGTCTGGCTGTTGCCGATAAAAACGGTGGTAAACATATCAATATCATTGATATCCATCTCTTCGAGAGTGGAAAGAATCACTTCTTCTCCCTCTCTGCCGATGTTTTTCACGATCCCCACGGGCGTTTCCCCCCGCTTCGATTTGAGCATGATTTTTCTGGCTTCTTCCAGCAAAGTCGGTCTCCCTTTGCTTCTGGGATTGTAGAGAACGATAATAAAATCACCGAAAGAAGCGTATTTTACCCGATCCTTAATGACATTCCACTCGGTAAGACGGTCACTCAGACTGATCACGGCAAAATCGTGCATCAAGGGCGCGCCCAAAAGGGAACCGCCGGAAGCGGCGGCGGTAATACCGGGGATCGTTTCCACGTCAATATCCATATCCCGAGCCAGTTCCAGCACGAGACCGCTCATTCCGTAGATACCGGGATCGCCGCTGCTGACCATGGCCACAGTCTTTCCTTCAAGCGCTTTGTCCAGAGCCATCCTGCAGCGTTCCACTTCTCCCGTCATCCCGGTTTGCAGGTATTCTTTATCCGGGAAAAAAGGCCGGATCAGTTCAATATACTTTTTGTAGCCGGCGATGATATCCACGTTTTGTAATGTTTTAAAAGCCTTGATCGTCATCTGATCCCGTTCTCCGGGGCCGATACCGATAACATAAAATTTCCGCATCAATCTGCTCCTCTTTTTCGTTTAAATTTTGATCTTTGTCGGCACTTCGGCCAAACTGAAGGTAATTCCGTCCACAACGGTTTTGGGAACGATGGTAAAACCGCCTTTGGCATGGATCAGCGCCGCCGCCTCGGCCACGGAAGGTGTTCCCGTCACCGCCGCCACAAAGGCCGAAGCCGTATATTTTGAAGAAATCCGTCTTAACTGGTCGGGATCATAGGTATAAAAGGGTACGTTCATATTGCGGCTGAGTTCAATCAAACCCTTTTCATCGGCTTTGATATCCACCGAAGTGATCACATCGATGGCCGCTTCGTTATAGCCTTTTTCATGTAAAAATTTCGTCAGCGCCTTGCGGATTTTCTTATACGGAGTCCCCCGCCGGCAGCCGATTCCCAAAACGAGATTTTTGGGGACAAGAATGAGACCGGGAAAAGCGGTTACCAGCTTATTGGTGATACGTACCGATTCCTCTTTTTTCACTTCATCGGCAAGTACAATATTGCGGGGCAGCCGTCCTTCTATCGGGAAATCACTTGCGACCTTGATGAGTCGACCGTTGACGACAGCCGAACTGACCTTTGCCAAACGGGAAAGATTCGGGATCACACAATTGTTTTTCTTCGCCACCATATCAAAGGCAACCGTATTGTTCACATCGGTAGCTGTGGTGATGACGGCGATCGATTGGATCTTGCGTTCCAGTTCCAAAGCAAGATCATTGGCTCCGCCGAGATGTCCGCTGAGAAAGCTGATCGCGAACATACCTTTCTCATCCATAACGACGATGGCCGGATCCACGTCTTTCGTCTTGATCAGGGGAGCGACAACACGCACGGCGATCCCGACGGCCATGATCAACACAAAACGATCATACTTGTCGAAGATCTCCGGCATCAGAACACTGAGAGGACGCCGCAGGACCGTCGTCATATAGGGTTCCGGAGGAACACGGTTAAAAAGGTCTCCGCCGATCGCTTCTTTCACTTTCACAGCAGTGATACCACCGTTTTTTGTCAGGGAAATAATTGCTGTTTTCATTTTAATTCACCGCTAATAATCGTAATGGGATTCAAAGCCATCATCAAATGCTTTGAACCGGCTTTTTTGCTCCTGGCCAGAGAAGCCTGAATGATCTCAATATCTTCAAAACCATGATCGTTGAGAGCGTCAACGGTCTCTCCGACGGTCTCCAGCGTGATGGCGCTGGCCACGACGCGCAGTGGTTTTTTCGCGTATTTTGCGATGATCTCAGCCATATTGCCGCCGCTGCCGCCGAGAAAGAGGCGGTCGATTTCAAGATCATCGGGAATATCTTCCGGCGCGCTGCCGGCAATCAGTTCAATATTATCGAGGCCGAAGCGATCGATATTGCGACGGCAAAGATCCACGGCAGCGGGATTCTTCTCGATCGTCGTCACTTTTCCTTCATAAGCGATGAGAGCCATTTCCACCGTACAGGAACCGCTGCCGGCGCCGATCTCCAGGATCTCGGAATCTCTTTTTAATCGCAGTTTGCTCATGATCAGAGCCCGGATCTCACTTTTTGTCATCGGAACCTCATCACGGAGAAACGCGCTGTCGGGCAAGCCGGGTGTTTCGTAAATCCAGGGATTCGCGTCAATCCGGTCATTCTCGACGATCACGATCGTTAAATCCGAAAAATCCTTTTCGGCAATTTCCGCGGCAGTGCCGCTGAGGATACGTTCATTCTCATAGGAAAGATTTTCCCCGACGGTGAGAACAACATGATCGAAAAGGGGCGAGTTCAATGCTTTCGCCACGGTATTCGGATTGTTTTTGCCGCCGGTAAAAAATGCCGTCGTCTTATTTCTCGCCACGATATTGGCGATATTGAGATCGTCATGGCCGTGAAGCGTCACGATTTTCAATTCGTTCCATTTCAGATCCAGCTTCGCCATGAGATATTGCAAAGAACTGATTCCCGGTAAAACGGTAAAATCAACATCGGGAAGGACCTTGCGCAGATAAGAACCGATACTGAATAATCCCGTATCACCGGATGCCAAAACGGTGATATTTTTTTTACCGTCATTGGCGGCGATAAACTCAACGACCTTCGCAAGGTTTTTATCAATGATGATGCATTCCCGATCACCAACACCGCAGTCTTCCAGATTGCGTTTTCCCCCGATCAACACCTCGGCCTCATCAATGGCTTTTTTCGCCGCCGGAATCAGAAAGGCGGGATCACCGGGGCCGATACCCGCAATCGTCGTTTTACAGGCCATCGCGTTTCAACTCCTTTATCATATCTTCCGCTTCTTTATCGATACCGAGCAAAACATTGCCGTCTCCGAAGAGCATCGCGCCGAAGCGAATTTCATTATACGTATAAGCGGTACAACGTTTGATCACCGCGTCGATGATGCGCCGGTAAATACCGCCGAGGTCTTTTTCGGCAATGATTTCCGCCGCCGCGGAAGTCGTTGTACATTCATATATCTTCGTTAATGTTTCTTTATCCGCACCTTCCAAACCGGCAAAAGCGGTCAGTATTTCCATACGGGCATCGGCGCGGCGGCTGTGAGTCTGAAAAATGCCTCCCGCCACTTTAACCAGTTTGCCCATGTGGCCGACGAGTAAAATCTCACGAAAACCCATATCCACCGCCTGATCGAGCATAAAACCGAGATAGTTGCTGATCTTCACGATGCATTCATCTTTGATACTGCGGCTGCGCAGAAAATCAAGGCCGTAATTGCCGAAAGCGAAGACGGCGGAACGATATCCTTTTTCCTTCAAAACATTCAATTCCAGCCGCAAGCTTTCCGTCAGCGCCTCCTCAGACATAGGATGAACGATGCCGGTACTGCCCAGGATGGAAATACCGCCGACGATACCGAGACGCGGATTAAAGGTCTTTTTGGCAATTTCCTCGCCGCCGGGAACGGAAATCGTAACCGCGGCGCCCTGTCCCTCTTTAAGAACGGAAGCAACATTTTCCCGGATCATGCGTCGGGGGACGGGATTGATCGCCGCTTCGCCGACGGGGATCTTCAGCCCTTTCAGCGTCACTTTACCAACGCCTTTTCCGCCTCTGATGCGAATTTCTCCGCTGTTGTCGAGGGTCACCTCGGCCACGATCGGCAGCCCCGTCGTAATATCGGGATCATCGCCGCCATCCTTGATCACAGAGACGCTGGCGACATCCGAGTTATGCGTCATTTCGGCCAAAGGAAGACGGGAAACCGTTCCGTCGGGCATCGAAACATCGACGCTGTCGCCGACTTTCTCCCCGACAAGCAGCATGACAGCCGCCTTGGCCGCCGCTGCCGCCGAAGTACCGGTCGTATAACCGCAGCGGAGCTCTTTTTTTTCCGGCTTGCTGCCGGTCATTTCAGCGCCTCCAGCATCAGAGCGTTGACAATCGCCGCGGCGACATTGCTGCCGCCCTTGCGTCCTTTTGCGATAATGTAAGGCGTATCAAGTTCCATAAACATTTCTTTGGACTCGACGACGTTAACAAAACCGACGGGAACGCCGATCACCAGCTTGGGCGAGATCTTTCCGGCTTTGATCAGATCGTATAAGGCGATCAGCGCCGTCGGCGCGTTGCCGATGGCGAATATCTGCGCTTTCTCTACCGTGGAAGCATGAAGCATGGACTGCACCGCTCTGGTCGTGCCGTTTTCCCCGGCCGCCGCGGCAATCGCGGGATCGGCAATGTAGCAAACTTTTTCCGCACCGAGTTTTTGAAGGTTACGAACATTGATCCCGGAAAGAGCCATATTGGTATCCGTCACCACCGTACACCCGCTTTTCAGCGCTTCCATACCGCTTTCAACGGCAGTTTCACTGAAAACGAGATTATCGGCGTAATCAAAATCGGCGCTGGTGTGGATCACCCTTTTCACGATACCTTCCTGACGAGGCGGGAACCGGCGATCACCGAGGATTTCTCCGATAATTTCAAAGCTGCGTTTCTCAATGCTTTTAGGGTCCTGAATATCGAGATGTGTCATAATTCCTCCTTAAAAAATAAGCCAACAGGCATAAATCACACTGAAGATTGCCATCATCAGCAGCACGGTAACGTCCATTATATTACAGCTGCGCTTATAATCCGCCAACGTCGGTTCTCTCAAAGCATCACCGATGGTGGGTTTTTCCACCGGTTTGCCGAAATAGTAATGAGTGCCGCCGAGCTGCAGACCGAGAAGCCCGGCATAAACACTTTCGGATTGAGCGCTGTTGGGACTGGTATGCCGGAACCGGTCCCGGCGAAAGATCTTCCAGCCGTTTTTCACATCACAACGGCAGATAAAGCCGGCGACAAGCATCAGCAGAGAACCGATTCGAGCGGGAACCCAGTTCACAATGTCGTCGAGTTTGGCACTGGCATAGCCGAAATCCGCGTAGCGTTCATTTTTGTAGCCCACCATGGAATCAAGGGTATTGATGGTCTTATAAAGATAAACGAAAATAACGGGAAGACCGAAAAACCAGCCGATCATCATATAGAGCAGCGGCGCGATAACACCGTCAACGGTATTTTCTCCGATCGTTTCGATGCAGGCCTTCATCATTTCTTCCTCGTTTAAATTTTCCGTATCCCTGCCCACAACATAAGAGGTCATCCTGCGCGCCTTGGGAATATTCCCTTTTTCGATGGCGGAAAAAACATAGCCCGTTTCTTTTTTCAGCGATCGCCAGGCCAATGCCGTATACATCAAATAAATACTGACGATCCAGTAAAGCGGCATCCAAAAAGAACAAAGCCAAAGCAGCAAAGCGAGGAACCCTCCGACAACGGCAAGGACGGCAAAGAGAAAAACAAAGCCCATGATCCTTTTATTTCCCCTGTAGAAAACTTTTTCCAAAAGGGAGATCAGTTTGCCGATCAGACGAATGGGATGAGGGAAACCCTTGGGATCACCGAAGATAAAATCGAGAAGCACACTGAGATAAATCGACATTTCACGCTTCTCCCTCAATCAGTTTCATAATATAATCCATATCGAGATATTTTTCGGTGTAGACCGCTAATTTTTCGTACTGGGCTTCCTTGATCGCCTCGGTATCGACGACATCTCTTAAAGGCAGTCCCTTGTCGGCTCGAATCAGATTCAGCCAGCGATTGCGGAAAACATCGTTATGGAAAATATTATGCAGATAGCTTCCTCCCCGCCGCAGATCGGCATCGGCAGCACCGTCATGATGTCCCTCAATACGCCAGAGAGGCAATATGTTTTCATCGGTCGATCGTGTTCGACCGAGATGGATTTCATAGCCGGAAACGGTCATGCCCTCTGTCATGGGGTGAATGCCTTCAGCGTCAACCTGAGCGACACGTTTTCCCGAGCGGAAATAGGTCTTTAAAGGTAAAAGCCCCAAACCGTTCTTTTCATAACCGGGTTTGAAATCGACACCCTCCTCATCAATGAGTTTTTCACCCATCATCTGATAACCGCCGCAAATCCCGAAAATCCTGCCCCGGTAAGCCCGGAGTTTTTCGGCGATGCCGCGATCTTCCAGATATGCCAAATCGGCAATGGTGCTTTTGGTACCGGGGATAATGATCGCATCATAGCGGTCGAGGGAGGTTTCATCACGAAGATCGATAAAACCGATATTAACGTCGGATTCATATTGAAAGATCTCCATATCGGTATGATTGGAAATGAAAGGGAGCGGAGCGATACCGATCTCCAGCCGTTCCCGACTGCTGCCGCTGTGAACGAAATTGATGCTGAGGGAATCCTCGCCTTCGATCTGAATATCATCAAAATAGGGCAGTACTCCGACGACGGGAATGCCGGTATACGCTTCGATCCAGCGAATACCGTCTTCAAACAGACTGATATCACCGCGAAATTTATTGAAGATGATGCCTTTGACCCGTTTGCGGTCTTCGCCGACAAGTTCCAAGGTTCCGACGACGGAAGCCATGGAGCCGCCTCTGTCAATATCGACGACGAGAAGCACCGGCACATCGGCTTCGTTGGCAACACACATATTGACAATTTCTCTGTCATTGAGGTTCACTTCGGCGGGGCTGCCGGCGCCTTCGATGATCACGGCATCGTATCGATCTTCGATGATCTTTAATCCTTCCCGCAAGGCTTCCAGACCTTTTCCCCGGGCAAAGCTGTCATGATATTCCTTTCCCGGCAGGACTTTGCATACTTTGCCGAAAAGAACGATCTCACTGACGCTGTTTTTCTGAGGCTTCAGCAAAATGGGATTCATATAAGTTTCGGGTCGTTCACCGGCGGCTTCCGCCTGAACACCCTGAGCACGCCCGATCTCACCGCCGTCCCAGGTGACATAGGAATTATTGGACATATTCTGACTTTTAAAAGGACAAACCTTATATCCTTTATTTTTCAGTACGCGGCAAAGTCCGGTAACAACATAACTTTTACCGGCATCGCTGGTACAACCTTGGACCATGATCCCTTTCATTTTGTTTTCTTCCTTCCCGAAAAGTAAATAAAGAGCGTTCTCCGCCCGGGAAACGCTCTCATACGAACAATATGAACCAAAAAAGCTCATCCCAGGGAGACGGGCAAAAAGCCCAAATACAACGGTAGGTCTACCGACTTAACATCATCCTACTGAGACTCCTTCCCATTTCCTTAGAAACAGTGGTTTTATGTCTGTTCGTCCGTATCACGGTTGCTGGGACAGTACAGGACTACCTGTTTTCCTTTTATGCTGTGTCGAAATTCGACAGTGCACCGTCGTCATTCAGTTTTGTTACAGTAAGTATAAACGATATGCTAACAAATAGCAAGTCTTTTAGCGCTTCTTTTTTTAAAAAAAGAGGAGGTCAAAGCAGGCGGTTAAATATTATGGAAAAATTTTGTCGACATGGGCAAACAATTAAACACCCAAAACGCTTCGATTCATTGACAAATCACGTCAATATGTGTTAATATCTAAAAAAATACGTTTCCGGTTTCTGTCCGTTTTATTGACGGATGGAATAATAAGGAAGTCGGGTGAAATTCCCGCGCGGTCGCGCCACTGTAAGGAGAAGGCTCTTCTCTAAAGTCAGGAACTTGCCGGATACGGAACCATCAAGATTGTTACGAGCGATGACAATGTGGTTGAACAGATCCCGGGTATACGGTTCTCCTGTTGTCTCTTCGTGGCAACAGGAGTATTTTTTATATTATCCTTAATGGAGGTACCAAATCAACTCATGAACACAAAAGAACAACGAATCGTAGCGATTTCCGCGGCGTTTGCTGTTGCCTACGGGATCATCCCCGGCGTAAGCGCGATGCACATCATGGAAGGCTACCTGCCGGTTTCTTTTTGTATCGCATGGGGTGTCCTCTGCGTTCCCTTCCTGATTGCGGGTTTCTTTTCGATCAAGAAAAAGCTTCAGGAAAACAGACGCAGTCTCATCCTTTTAGCGATGGCCGGCGCGTTTGTCTTCGTGCTTTCCTCACTGAAGATCCCTTCGGTGACCGGGAGCTGCTCGCACATGACGGGTACCGGTTTGGGTGCGATCCTCTTCGGACCTTCCGCCGTCAGCATTCTCGGCCTCATTGTCCTGATTTTCCAGGCCATTCTTTTGGCCCATGGCGGTCTCACCACACTGGGGGCGAATACGTTTTCCATGGCCATCGCCGGGCCGCTGCTGACCTTTGCTATTTTCAAGCTCTGTGAAAAAGCAAAGGTAAACCGCAAAGTCTCCGTTTTCCTCGCTGCATCCTTAGGTGACCTTCTCACCTACTGTGTCACCGCTTTCCAGTTGGCATTGGCTTATCCTTCGGAAGCCGGCGGTGTTGCCGCTTCCTTCGGGAAATTCCTCGGCGTTTTCGCTCCGACCCAGCTTCCCCTGGCCATCATTGAAGGTATCCTCACGGTTATCATCATCATTGGCCTGGAATCCTTCGCCAGACCGGAATTGAAAACCATCGGTTATTTGAAGGAGGGTGAAGCATGAGCAACCAAAAAAGCAATAAAACTCTCGTCATCGTTCTCCTCATCATCGTCTGTCTGATGGCAGTCGTTCCCCTTTTAGCGCTGAAAGGCGCGGAATTCGGCGGCAGCGATGACGCCGGCAGCGTTATGATCGAAGAGATCCACGGTGAATACGAACCTTGGTTTGAACCTGTTTTTGAAACCCTCATCGGAGGCGAATTACCCGGTGAAATCGAATCGCTGATCTTCTGTCTGCAAACAGGTATCGGCGTCGGTATCCTCGCTTTCTTCATGGGCCGTTTCTATGAACGCAAAAAAGGTCAATCAAACAAAATCGAATAACTTTTCTTGAAACCGAACAGAGAACTTCCCTTTGAAGACCCAAAGGGAAGTTCTCGTATGCTATCATAAAATGGAAAGATTACCATGATTATTGTCGACAAACTTTGCTATTCATCCAAACTGCGCTATATGAACGCCGAGGAAAAATTCGCTTTTTCCATCATCACGCTGCTGATCTGTGTGATCAGCCGCTCTCTGATCTGCGCTCTTTTTCTGCTGTTGGCCATGGGGATTCTTACCGTCAAAATCGCGGGAACACCGCTTCGCTATTATCGCAAGCTGATGCTGATACCGCTCACCTTTTTGATTTTGAGCACCATTGCCATCGTCATCAACTTCTCGCATACCCCTTTAGACGCCTTTGCCATTCCCGTCGGATCCATTTACATCACCGGCAGCTGGCAGGGGATACTCAAGGCAACTCAATTGATCGCCACGGCAATGGCCGCCGTCAGCTGTCTTTACTTCCTCTCCCTCACCACACCGATGACGGATATTCTGGAAGTTCTGCGCAAATGTCATTGCCCGCTGATCTTCCTTGAACTGATGTTGCTGATTTATCGGTTTCTTTTCGTCCTTTTGGACATCGCCGACGCGATTAACATTTCGCAGCATTCCCGTCTCGGCAACAAGGATCTGAAAACAGCATATCACTCTTTTTCCAATATGGTATCCGTACTCTTTGTACGCTCCATCAAAAAATCCAACGCTCTTTTTGACGCCATGGAATCCCGCTGCTACGACGGCACGATCCGCGTTTTGAGCCAAAACTACCCGCCCCGAAAAAAAGAGATCATCCTCATGGTTCTCTTTGATCTTTTTCTCATCATCTTGATCATAGGAGGAAAACTGATATGAGCATCATTCGTGCCGAAAATCTGCACTTCACCTATGACGACGGAACTCAGGCCCTGCGCGGCATCAATTTGTCGATCGAAGCGGGACAGAAAATCGCACTCCTCGGCGCCAACGGCTCCGGGAAATCCACGTTCTTTCTTTGCCTTAACGGGATCAACCGACCCAAGGAAGGGACGCTTTATCTTCACGAAAAACCCTACGACTATTCCAAACAAGGTCTTTTGGAGCTTCGCTCCAAAGTCGGCATCGTTTTTCAGGATCCCGACAATCAGCTCTTTTCCGCCAGTGTTTTCCAGGAAATCTCCTTCGGCGCCTTAAACATCGGCATTCCCGAAGATGAAGCAAAAGAACGGGTGGAAGCTGCGATCGAGGAACTCGAAATCACCCCCTTCCGTGAAAAACCGACCCACTTTTTAAGCGGTGGTCAGAAAAAACAGGTTTCCGTCGCCGATATTTTGGTTATGAATCCGGAGGTCATCGTCTTCGACGAACCCGCCGCCGCTCTCGACCCCAAACATACTCAAATTTTAAACCATTTGGTAGAAAAACTCTCGGCCAAAGGCATTACCGTTATCATCTCTACCCACGACGTCGATCACGCTTTTGCCTGGGCCGATGAGGTCATCCTCTTCCAAAAAGGCCTCGTTTTGCGTCACGGCAAACCGGAAGAAGTCTTTTCCCATGAAGAAGACCTTCACAAAACCAATTTGACCAAACCCGCGGCATTACGCCTCTTTGACAATCTCGTCGAAGCCGGTGTCCTCAGTGCCGATGAACCGATACCCAGGAATCTGGATATGTTGGAAAAGTATATCCGCGAAAGGAGAATTGACTGAAATGGAGAAAAAAGGGCTGCTCGTCGTCAGTTTCGGCACCAGCTTTGACGCGACCCGCGAGAAAACCATCGACAGGATCGAAGCGGATTTGAGCGAGGTTTTTTCCGACCGTCGTTTTTACCGGGGCTGGACCAGTAAAAAAAAAAAAAAAAAAAAAAAAAAACGCGACGGCATCACCATCGATACCGTCAGCGAAGCTCTGGAACGCATGGCGAAAGACGGGATCAAAGACGTTCTCGTGCAGCCCACTCACATCCTTGACGGCGTTGAAAACGATCTGATGAAGCAGGATATTGCGGCACAAAAGGAGCATTTTGAAATCATCCGCATCGGCGAACCGCTGCTGAAAGATACAGATGATTATTTCGCCGTGGTAAAAGCAATCATGGCAGAAATGAAGCCTCTCAATCATCGGGAAGCTCTCGTCTTCATGGGCCACGGCAGTGATCACAGCGCCAACATCGCCTATCCTGCTTTGGATTATATTTTTAAAGACCTCGGCCATAAAAAAACCTTTATCGGCACGGTCGAAGGATATCCCGCTTTGGAAAGCGTTCTCCGCGAACTCAAAGCGTTTCGTCCCGAAATCGAAAAAGTGCGCCTCGCTCCGCTGATGATCGTCGCCGGCGACCACGCCACCAACGACATGGCCGGAGATTCGGACGATTCCTGGAAAAATCAAATACAATCGTCCGGTTTTGACGTTGCCTGCGACTTGAAAGGGCTCGGAGAATATGATACAATACGGGCAATCTTTATTGCTCACGCAAAGGCCGCAAAACCACTGAATTGAGGAAATCTTCATGAAAAAAACCACCTTGACCCATGGCGGAGATTGGGCCGGATTTGAAGCGGAATACGGAAAAAGCCCACTGGATCTGTCCGCCAATGTCAGCCCCTTCGGACTTCCCCAAGGCGTTAAAGATGCGATCATCCAATCGCTGGATCACGCCGACCGCTATCCGGATCCGCTCTGCAGAGCTTTAAGAAAAGCGATCTCCGAGGCGAAAAACGTTCCCGAAGAAATGATTCTTTGCGGCAACGGCGCCGCGGATCTCATCTTCCGGCTGGCACTGGCGCTGCGCCCCCAAAAGGCATTGATTACCGCGCCCACTTTCGCGGAATATAAAACGGCATTGCTGACCGTTGACTGCGACGTCCGTTCTTTTTGTCTGAAAGAAGAAGAGGATTTTCGTCTCAGCGAAGATATTCTCGGGCAGATCGACGCAGATACCGATGTCGTATTCCTCTGCGAACCCAACAACCCTACCGGCATCGCCGACAAAAAAGAATTACTGCTTAAAGTTCTGAAAAAGGTCGAAGACGTTGACGCTCTGCTTGTGGTCGATGAATGTTTTCATGAATTTCTCACGGATCCCGACACGGATTCTCTCATCGACACCGTGGAAGAGCACCCTCATCTCCTGATATTAAAAGCGTTCACCAAGGTATACGCCATGGCCGGCGTCCGTCTCGGTTATTGTCTCTGCGGCAATAAAGAGCTGTTGCAAGCAATGACCGACTGCGGACAGCCCTGGTCGGTCTCATCAATCGCTTCGGCGGCCGGCATCGCCGCGTTGAAGGAAGAAGATTATGTGCTTAAGGTGCGCCGAAACATGAATGAAGTTCGACCCTACCTGCAAAACGCTCTCACGGAACTGGGCTTTCGGGTCATTCCCGGCGAAGCCAATTACCTGCTTTTTCACGCTTTCCCGGGGCTGGACATCAAGCTCAGGGAAAAGGCGATCCTGATCCGCTCCTGCGCCAATTATGAAGGACTGGGCGAAGGTTGGTTCCGCACCGCCGTGCGCACAAAAGAAGAAGCCGATCAACTGCTGCAAACACTCAAAGATATACTTTAAAACAAAAGAGACAGATATCAAGATCTGTCTCTTTTTTTTATAAAAACGATAAAAACGAACGAAAAAGCATCGCCCCTGTTCACAACCGAACCAAGGGCGGTTTTTACTTTTTCTTCAAGTCATCGTCAATGGCTTTTGCCGCTCTTTTCCCCGCTCCCATCGCCAGGATCACCGTTGCGGCACCGGTGACGACGTCGCCTCCGGCATATACACCTTCAAGGCTTGTCCTGCCGCTCTCTTCATCAACAACGATACCTCCGCGGTCATTGGTTTTCAGCCCTTGCAGAGAGGACGCGATCAGAGGATTCGGAGAGTTACCGATGGCCATGATCACCGTATCAACATCGAGGACAAACTCACTGTTTTCCTTCGCGATCGGGCGCCGTCTGCCGCTTTCATCGGCTTCGGCAAGTTCCATTTCAACACAGCGGAGTCCTCTGACCCATCCCGTTTCATCTCCGAGAACGGCCACAGGATTTATAAGCGTTTTGAAAAAAATCCCTTCCTCTTTGGCGTGACAGCGTTCTTCAAGTCGGGCGGGCATTTCTTCTTCACTGCGGCGGTAAATAATATAGGTTTGATCTGCGCCCAAACGTTTGGCGCAGCGAGCGGCATCCATGGCAACATTGCCGCCGCCGACAACGGCGACACGTTTACCCACTTTGATCGGCGTATCCGTTTCGGGGAAGCGATAGGCTTTCATCAGATTCGTCCGGGTCAAAAATTCATTGGCGCTGTATACGCCCTTCAGGTTCTCCCCGGGGATCTTCATGAAATTGGGAAGCCCTGCACCGCTGCCGATGTATACGGCGTCAAACCCGTATACATCCAGCAATTCCTCTACACCCAGCACTTTACCGATCACCATATTGCATTCGATTTTTACACCCTGTTTTTCCAAAAGATCGATCTCATGTCCGACCTGATCTTTGGGTAAACGAAACTCGGGAATACCGTAGGAAAGTACGCCGCCGGGCTGATGCAGCGCTTCAAAAACAGTAACCTCATATCCGAGTTTGATCAAATCGCCTGCCACGGTCAATCCTCCGGGACCGCTGCCGATAACGGCAACTTTTTTCCCGTTCTTCACCGCCGTTTTATTATTTTCATCCCGGGGATGATCCATCACATAGTCGGCGCAAAACCGCTCCAAACGCCCAATCCCGACAGGTTCGCCTTTTTTCCCGCGAACACATTTGCCTTCACATTGATTTTCCTGGGGACAGACGCGGCCGCAGACCGCGGGCAATGAATTTGTTTCACGAATGAGATCATAGGCGTCGTAAAAATCACCCGCTTTGATCTTTTCGATGAATTCGGGGATACGGACATTGACCGGACATCCCGAAACACAGGGCTTTTTCTTGCAGTTCAGGCAGCGCTCCGCTTCCTCCCGAGCCATACTTTCGTCATAACCCAAAGCGACTTCCGCGAAACAACGGCTGCGTTCGTTCGCCTCCAGTTCCGGCATAGCAACTTTTTTTTCGGCTTTATTCACACCCATCAGCGAACACCTCCCGTCAAACGGCATCGATGCCGTTTCAGCGAAAGTCTTTCTTCCTCTCGGTAAAAAGTGCTTCTGGACAAAGCTTCGTCAAAATCAACTTCATGGCCTTCAAAATCAGGGCCGTCCACACAGGCAAATTTTGTTTCACCGTTAACCGTCAAACGGCAGGCTCCGCACATTCCGGTGCCGTCAAGCATTATGGAGTTCATCGAGACGATCGTCCTGATCCGGGGCCGATCGGTCAGATCACATATCGCTTTCATCATCAACAGCGGGCCGACGGCAAAGACAGTATCATACTGCTTCCCGTTTTTCAGCAGCTCCCGAAATTGATCGGAGACAAAACCGTGATAGCCGCGGGAACCGTCATCGGTACAAAGATAATATCCGTCAGCCGCTTTTTTAAATTCTTTCTCCAAAATAATAAGATCTTTATTGCGAAAACCCGTGATCACATCCACTTCCGTACCTTCATTGTGAAGCCCCTTAACAAGGGGATATGCTATGGCCACACCGAGCCCGCCTCCGATGACGCAGGCTTTTTTGATGTTTTCCAAAGCTGAAGGAACACCGAGAGGACCGACAAAATCAACGATGTTTTCTCCCGCTTCCATCCGGGAGAGCTGATCCGTCGTCTTACCGACGATTTGAAAGATAATCGTAACCAGACCCTTCTCCGGATCGGTATCGGCAACAGTCAACGGAATCCTTTCACCGCCCTCCGTCACCCGAAGGATAATAAACTGACCCGGTTTTGCCTTTTTGGCGATGAGCGGCGCATCGATGCGAAACAGCATCATTTCCGAATTCAATTTTTGTTTTTCTTTGATTTGAAACATTGATTTTCCTCCGATCGGCGGGAAGACTTTACGAAAAGCATATCCGGGACAAAAATCACCTGTATCCGCAGCTTTTTTAAAATGATCAGCAAACGGCTTCTTTCTCTGCGGAACCATCGGAATAAAGCTGCATCAACGGAGGCGATTTCTTCAATTCTAAGTTATTATTATCATAGCATACGCCAAAAACCATTTCAATATAAATTCCCGTCTCTTGAGGGAAACGCTCTTCTTTCATATCATCAAACAAAAAAGCACCGCCGAACCGTATAACGCCGGCGGTACCTTACATCTGTTTCAATGGTATCCCTTTCTTTCTTAACCGATCTCGCAGGAAGCGCACGTCGGCGTTGCGGGAAATTGGCTTTTATCATAAGGAATATCGTTTTTTTCGTAATAATCTTTCAGCGCGGCTTTGATGGCTTCCTCCGCCAAAACGCTGCAATGCATTTTAATGGGAGGAAGACCGTCCAGCGCCTCGGCAACGGCTTTGTTGGTCAGCTTCATGACCTCTTCGAGGGGCTTGCCTTTGATCAGCTCCGTTGCCATGGAACTGGAAGCGATGGCACTGCCGCAGCCGAACGTCTCAAATTTCACATCCCGAACAATGTTATCTTCTATTTTCAGATAGATCTTCATGATATCACCGCATTTGACGTTACCGACTTCACCGACGCCGTCAGCGTCATCCAAAACACCGACGTTGCGGGGATTGCGAAAATGATCCATCACTTTTTCACTGTATAATGCCATAATCATTCACCTCGTTTATTCAATTACAAAGCTGCGTTTACCGTTCTGCAGATCGCGCCACACCGGCGACATATTCCGCAATGTGCTCACCACCTCGGTCACGGCAGCTATGATCTTTTCGGATTCCTCTTCACTGAGACTTTTATCGATAGAAAGCCGGAGCGACCCGTGGGCAATTTCATGGGGACGGCCGATGGCCAACAAAACGTGACTGGGATCAAGAGATCCCGAAGTGCAGGCGCTGCCGGAGGAAGCGCAAACGCCTCGATCGTCTAACAGAAGAAGCAGGGATTCTCCCTCAATGCCTTCAAAACAGAAACTGATGTTACCGGGTAAACGTTGTACCGGATCGCCGTTTAAAACGCAATGAGGAATTTTTTCAATTCCGGAGATGATCCGATCCCGCAAAGCTGCCGTCTTTTTCGCATCTTCATCCAATGTCGCAACAGCCTCTTCCAAAGCGGTTACCATACCCATGATCGCCGGAATATTTTCGGTGCCGGCTCGTTTTCCCCGCTCCTGAGCGCCGCCGTAGATAAGATTCGATAAACGTATCCCTTTACGGACATAGAGCGCGCCGATCCCTTTGGGTCCATGAAACTTATGCGCCGAAAGTGAGAGCATATCAATATGCTGAGCCTGTACATCAATGTTCAAATGACCGACGGCCTGAACGGCGTCGCTATGGAAGATCACGCCTTTTTCTCTGCAGATTTCGCCGATCTCGGAAATGGGCTGAACCGTTCCGATCTCATTGTTGGCATACATCACCGTGACCAGACAGGTATCGTCCCGTAAAGCTTCCCGAACCTGTTTTGCACTGATAATTCCGTCTTCATGGACATCGAGATAAGTCACATCATAGCCTTCTTTTTCCAGTGCTTCCAGAGTATGGAGAACGGCATGGTGCTCAAAGGCCGTGGAAATGATATGTTTTTTACCCGCGCGCGATCCGATGCGGGCAGCGGACACGATGGCCTGATTATCGGCTTCACTGCCGCCGGAAGTAAAGATGATCTCTTTCTCCTCACAGTTAAGGATTGCCGCCATGCGCCGACGCGCATCAACGATGGCTTCCTTGGCTTTCTGACCAACACTGTGAAGAGATGAGGGATTTCCGTAAATCGTATCAAAATAGGGCTGCATTGCCGCTTTGGCTTTGGCGCTCATCGCCGTCGTTGCCGCATTATCCGCGTAAATTACCATGTTGAAAAACTCCTTTTTTCTCGTAAAACAGAAATACCCTTGGAAAAGACCCGTTCTCCCCACGGTGATAATCCCGGAGAAGTATTCCCGTCATAATACCTACCTTTTATGTAGGTATATATATTATAACGATTGTTCTCCTCTTTGTCAATAGTTTTTCCGAAGTAAGTTCGATTCATACAAAAACGAGGTAAAAGCCAAAGAAAAACAAATCGATTCCGCATAAACGCAATGATCGGGGGGAAAGCTATAAAAAAAGAAAGTGAGGCTATCAAATGTTTCAACACGAAAAGAAAATGCTCCGCCCCGTCGCTGTGGAAAAAGCCAATCCTCAATATGCGGCTCTCCTTCAGGAACAGCTCGGCGGCTGCAACGGAGAAGTCAAAGCCGCCATGCAGTATATGGCTCAAAGCTTTCGGATCAAAGACAAAGAGATAAAAGACCTGTTTATGGACATTGCCGCCGAAGAGCTCTGCCACATGGAAATGATCGCGGAAACGATCTCTCTCTTAAACGGTCATAACGTCGACGCCGACGCCGTTTTTGCCGGCGGCATCCAGGCTCATGTGGCTCTCGGACTCAGTCCGGGTCTCGTCAACGCCTCGGGCTATTCCTGGACGGCGGATTATGTTACCGTCACCGGCGACCTCTGCGCCGATCTTCTCGCCGATATTGCTTCGGAACAGCGAGCCAAAGTCGTCTACGAATATCTTTACCGCCAGATCGACGACAAAAAGGTCAAAGACACCATCGACTTTCTGCTCAACCGGGAAGAAGCGCATAACGCCATGTTCCGGGAGGCCTTCAATAAAGTCAGAGAAAGCGGATCCAACCGGGATTTCGGCACCACTGCCGATGCTCAATGGTATTTTAATCTTTCCTCTCCCTCCCCTCAAAATTCCGAATTCCAATACGCAAAAACGGCTCCGGGCCATTTCAATTAAGGAGATATCATGATCGAAGAAGATACCATCAAATTACTGCGGGAATGTGACGCCGGCATCAAAATGGGCGAAGATTCCATCACCGAAATCATCGACGATGTTCAAAACAGAGGTCTCCGATCCGAGCTGCGTCACTGCCGTGTTGAACACGGCGTCTTAAAAAATGAGATCCATCAGCTGCTGTCACAGTATCATGATGAGGGAAAAGATCCGGCCTTGATGGCAGAAGGCATGAGCTGGTTGAAAACAAAGGTACACATGATGGCGGATCGTTCCGACAGTACCATCGCCGATTTGATGACGGACGGCTGCGATATGGGCGTCAAATCTCTTTCCCGCTATTTAAACCAATACGCGGCCGCAGATGAAAAATCCAAGGATATCGCCAAACGATTGATTCGACTGGAGGAATCTCTCTCCGAAAAAATGCGCGCTTACCTGTAAAAGACACAATCCTTTACAGAAAAAAGACTCACGGAAGAATCCGTGAGTCTTTTCTGTTGCCGTCATTCAACAATATTTATAGAACATAAATCAAAATACTGATGGCCTGAAAGATACTGCCGATCAGAACAAAAATATGGAAAACAGCATGGAAATAACGGCGTTTCTTGCCGATCCCGTAAAGCACGGCGCCTAAGGTGTAGGCAATACCGCCGGCCAGCAGCCACAGAAAACCGGACAGAGAAACGGCGTCGATGGTCGGCTTTAAAGCAATGATGATGATCCAGCCCATAATGATATAACAGGCCATCGACAATTTACTGTATTTTTTCAGATCAATGGCGGTAAATGCCGCCGCGCCGAGAGCGCATCCCCACTGTATTCCGAAAATCACCCAGCTCAAAACCGGATAAAGAGGGCGGATCGATATGAGCAAAATCGGGGTATAGGTTCCGGCGATCAACAGATAAATGGTACAATGATCGATCACCTGCATTACTTTTTTCCCCATGCAGCGAGGCAAACCGTGATAAGTTGAGGAAACGGCATAGAGCAGGATCAGAGATGCCCCGTAGATCGATGACCCCACAATCCGCCAGGGATCATGAGCCTTAATCGAAAGGATCAGGGCAAATACAAGGATGATCACGCCAATGGCGCCGCCGACGATGTGAGTGATCATATTCATTCGTTCTTCGGCCACGCCGTAGTGCGGCAGTTGTCTTGATGCGAGTGGTGTTCGTTCCATAGAATCATTCCTTTTTCATTTCACAGGAAAACCGTGTTTTTTATATCTTTTCCGCCGCTTTTTTCCCCGAATGGAAAAAGAGCGCCACGGCGCCGGGCCCCACATGAGAACCGGTAACCGGTTCGTACATAACGGTGATCATTTCACCGCAAAATCCTTTTTCACGCATTTTGGCCTCAACAAAAGCCGCGTCTTCGGGACTGTCGGCATGAGCCAAAGAGCAGACGGCGGAGCGATCCGTAATCAGCTCATCATAATGGTTTACCAATGCCTGCAGAGATTTTTTACGGGTACGCACTTTGTGGTGAAGAATGATCTGCCCCTCTTCGTTATTGGTAAGGATCGGCTTGATCTGCAAAACCGTTCCCATTTTAGCCGAAAATCTGGAAATACGACCGGTATTCAGCAGATATCCCAAATCATCTACGGTAAAATAGGAGCACATACCGTCCCGATTTTTTTCCAGTTTCGCTACGATCTCATCAAAGGGAAGTCCTTTGGCAGCAAGATCCGCGGCATACATCACCTGAAGACCTTCACCCATCGACGCCGTGAGCGTATTAAAGGCACACAGCCGGCGCTGAGGATATTTTTCCCCGAGATCGTTGACGGCGATCTGCGCTTCCTTAAAAGTCCCGCTGATACCGCCGGACATCCCGATATACAACACATCGTGATCTGCCTTGAGCGCCTGTTCAAAGGCTTCGTAAAAGACAAAGGCATTTACCATCGAAGTCTGAACTTTCGTTCCCGCCGCCATCGCGCCGTAAAACTTTTTCCCGTCAAAATCAGCGGTTTCCGCATAAACTTCATTATCGATGATATAAGTGAAGGGCAAAACCGTAAGCTTGTATCGTTCAATAACAGATAAAGGCAGATTGGCTGAAGTATCGGTAAAAATCCGGATCATGTTTTATTTTTCTCCCGAAGTTTTTTTCATGATTTAATCATACGTAACACCGCCGAAAAATTCAACCTACTGTTTTTCGGCATGGCTCCACCATAGGTATCCCTTTCTCAATACAAATAAACAGGGGATTCTACAAATCATAGAAGCCCCTGTTCTCATCGGTCTCCCTACAGAGAATCAGAATTCACCCTTATTTTCCGCCTTATTACCGCCGTTGGCAACATCGGTAACGCTGAGAATTCCTTCTTTGACAACAAATCCGATTTCCAATCCGGCAAAAGAAAAACCGTAACGGCGGGAAGGGTCATCATGATAAGCCGGACGCGGATCTTCCTTTAAAACCGTAACCAGACCGCTCCTCTTCTCCTCCGGGATCATTGCCAGCAAATCATCGGGTATCTCAACCCGCAGACGATAGTCGGCAATGTTTTCGGCAAAACCTCCGCCGGCATCGGGATGGCTGTCTGCCGACGGAATATAGGGTTTGATATCAAAGATCGGCGTACCGTTCATCAAATCGGCACCTTCCACATAAAGAAGAGGCCCCCGCTCCTCACTGTAAACGATCTTTTTCAGCGAAACACAGGAAAGGCCGATGGGATTGGGTCGATAGGGAGAACGGCTGGCAAAAACACCGACGCGGGTATTCCCGCCGAGCCGGGGCGGACGGACCGTTGCCGACCAATGATCCCGTTCCGATTCGGAGAAATACCAAAGCAGCCAGATATGACTGAATGCCTCCAGGCCTCTCAATGCCGCAGGATCACGGTAAGGCGGTTCAAAGACAACCACAGAGAGGAGGTCTCCGCTGAGTCCGCTTTGGCGAGGAAGTCCGAATTTACTGTCAAAATCATTACAGACGCGGGCAATAACCTCCATATCGACTTTTTCTGTCATGACCTTTCGCCTCCTTTTATATACATAACTTCAAAGCATGTGCTCAAAGAATCCCCGCCGGAGCAATTCCGGCGGGGACATCAACCATAAAAATCTTTTTTCAGCGTTTGGCGGAACCCCAGAAAAACAGGGCGATTGTACCCGGCCCGGTATGACTGCCGATAACGGTTCCGATATCACAGATCTGAACTTTTCCGTCAAGATCGGGAAATGTCGATTCAACGAGAGCGGCTACTTCTTTGGCGTCATCCAAACAATACGAATTACAGATATAACATTTTCCGTTATACTTCGTGCCGTTTTCAGCCAGCTCTTTCATATGTGAAACCAGCGCTTTCATCGCTTTTTTCTTGGTGCGGACTTTTTCTCTGGGGATCAATTTCCCGTCATCATCCACATGAAGAACGGGACAGATGCCGAGAATCCCGCCGATCCAACCGGCGGGAGCGGAAACACGGCCGCCCTTAACATACCAGGTCAGATCGGAAGAGAAGAACCAGTGATGAACCTCTCTCTTATGCGCTTCCGCCCAATCCCGCAGTTCATCAAGGGAAAGCCCCTCATCTCTGCGATCGGCGAGAGCATCCATAAGCAGGCCGTATCCGGAAGAAGCGCAATAGGAATCAACGATTTCGATACGGCGATCGGGATATTTATCCTTCAGCATACCCGCCGCGGAAAGCGCTGAGGTATAGGTTCCGGAAATACCGGAAGAAAGACTGACATGAAGAATATCCATATCTTGCTTCAGCAATTTCTCAAAATAGTCACAAAACTCACCGATGCTGACCTGAGAAGTGCCGGCGTCACTGCCGGCGATCAGTTTTTCATAAAAAACATTCAGGTCCATGGTTTTCCCCAGGTCATCGGGGTATTCTTCTCCGTCGAGCGTATAATGATAGCAGGCAAAGGAAATGTTTCTGCGTTCCAACTGTTCTGCAGGAAGATCCGCGGTCGAGCAACAACTTAAAATATAATCGGCCATAAATTTGTTCCTCCATCGTTTTTTCTTGATGCAATGTTTTTCGGTTTGTTTATCCTTTATTCTATTTTACCTGCCGCCGTATTATTTAGCAAGTCTTTCCTCACCCCAAAACATCGAAGTCAAGGCTATTAACAGGGGAGAAAGATTCTACAAAAAAGAGAATGTCCTGCTAGCGTCGTTTTATTTGGAAACTGAGCCAAACGACAATTTCCGCCGGAATCACGACAAGAAGCAGCTGCCAGGGATTACTGCGCCACATCAGCAAATATATAAAGAGAAAAATACTGATCACAAGAGCGGAAACAATCCAGAAATTACGGCGGCCGCGATTCCAGAGTGAATTCATGACCAAAATGACGATGCAGGAAACCGGGATCATCAAAACGAAGATCATCGGGAACAAAATGTCACAGAGCCACATCACCACGAAAATCAAAAGTGCCAGTGTCCATGCTCCGACAAGGCTGACGAGCATGATCATCTTACTGCTGTAGGAACGATCGGAAACCTCCAATTCCATCGGCAGCGTCCATTCCGTATAGGGCGTCAGCAGCATATCCACGCTGACATGAAACATGGCGGCCAACTGCTTCAACACAAAGGCATCGGGAAGGGATTCACCTCTTTCCCATTTGGAGACCGTCTTATCGGAATAATTCAGTTTTTCACCCAGCTCCGCCTGGGTCATTTGAGCCTTTTGGCGCAAATAAACCAAATTCACGGAAACCGTTCGTTTTAAATCTTCCATTATTTTGAAACGCCCCTTTGCCCTTGTAGTGTATCATGTTTTAATACAATTTGCAAATATAAACAGATAAAAGCAGCGATGGATTATTTTTTCTATCACAGATAAAAGCCGCTTAAAAAGCGGCTTTTAAAAAAGGATTGTTTTTTTAACAAAAGTTTTTGAGTCACAGAGCGAAAACGATCATCAACCGCATTTGGAGAAAGCGCATTCGGGACAGATCACGCATCCTCCCTCATGAACAACGGGTGCGCCGCATTCGGGACAGAATTTCATTTTCGCCACATCGTAAACGGCATCCTCGGGAATCTTTCTCTTACCGTTTTCACCGTTTACGGAAGGCAGCGGCTCGCTTTCGGCTGCCGTTTTCTGTTCCTCATCCAATATCTTCTGCACTTTACGCAGGACCTTCGCAATGGCGTCAGGGCAGGAAAGCACGTTGAGTTCAGGCTGACGGATCGTCGAAGGGCAGCGGATCCCTTTAAGCTGTCGGATCACCTCTTCAATATCGATACCGCTGCGCAAAGCCAACGAAGCCAAACGCCCGACGGCTTCGGATTGAGAAGGACAGCCGCCGTGTTTGCCGGTATTGGTAAAGACTTCACAAATACCTCTTTCATCGTAGTTAACGATGACATAGAGCTTGCCGCAGCCGATGCGCACCTTTTCCGTAAAACCGCGCATCACATCGGGACGGGGACGGGGGATGATTTTGCCGACGTTGTTTTGCACAGCGCCTTCGGCGTTTTTCTCATCCTTGCTGCCGACGCTGAGGACCTGTTCGCTGCGGCTGTTATCGCGATAGATCGTTACCCCTTTGCATCCCAGCTTCCAGGCGAGGAGATAGACTTCTTCCACTTCGTCGCGGCCGGCTTCTTCGGCAAAATTGACGGTTTTCGATACGGCATTGTCCGTATGACGCTGGAAAGCGGCCTGCATACGAATATGCCATTCGGGGCTGACGTCGTGAGCGGAAACAAAGATCTTTTTGATGTCCTCGGGAATCTCCGGCAAATGACTGACCGATCCCGTTTCGGCGATCTTGCGCATCAGCGCTTCATCGGCAAGACCGCGTTTTTCCAATTCCGCCTTTAAAATCGGATTGATTTCCGTCAGTTCCGTATGATCCATAACGTTGCGGACATAAGCATAGGCAAAAACCGGTTCCACGCCGCTGGACACACCGGCAATGATCGACAGCGTTCCCGTCGGCGCGATCGTAGTGATGGTGCCGTTGCGCTGCTCATCACCGTCCTTCAGCGTACTTTCGGCGAAAAGCGGAAATGCGCCGCGGCTCGCGGCCAGCTTGATACTGGCTTCCCTTCCGCGTTTTTCAATGAAGGACATGATCTCTTCGGCGATGGCCACGCCTTCTTCGGAATTATAAGCAACGCCCAGCATCAAAAGCATATCGGCAAAGCCCATAACGCCGAGACCGATCTTACGGGTGGAACGCGTCCGTTCGGCGATGCTGTCCAAAGGATAGAGATTGGCGTCGATCACATTATCGAGAAGATGCACGGCCGTATCCACGGTCTTTCCGAGGAGATCATAGTCGATCACATAACCGTTACCCTCGGCCCTGACCATCTTCGTCAAATTGATGGAACCGAGATTACAGGACTCATAAGGAAGCAGCGGCTGTTCACCGCAGGGGTTGGTCGATTCGATTTCACCGATGGAAGGAACGATATTATCCTTATTCAGGCGGTCGATAAAGATGATGCCGGGCTCGCCGTTTCGCCAGGCGGCGTCGACGATCTTATGAAAAACATCGGCGGCATTGAGGCGGCCCGTCACCTCTTTGGTACGGGGATCGACCAGATCATATTTTTCTCCCGCCTCGGCGGCTTCCATGAATTTTTCCGTGAGAGCGACGGAAATATTAAAATTGGTGATGGTCTTGTCCTCGGCCTTGCAGTCGATAAACTGAAGAATATCGGGATGATCGACACGCAGGATACCCATGTTGGCTCCGCGGCGGGTGCCGCCCTGCTTCACCGCTTCGGTAGCGGCGTTAAAAACTTTCATGAAACTGATGGGGCCCGAAGCCACGCCGCCGGTCGTGCGCACGACACTGCCCTTGGGGCGCAGTTTGGAAAAGGAAAAACCGGTTCCGCCGCCGGATTTATGGATCAGCGCGGCATTTTTGATGGTATCAAAGATGCAGTCCATGGAATCCTCCACCGGCAGAACGAAGCAGGCGGAAAGCTGACCGAGTTC
>CACXDX010000084.1 GCA_902766525.1 uncultured Bacillota bacterium
ACCAAAAGAATCATTCCCTTTATTTGGTGAGGATGCATCGCGAGAAGCCGCCTCTGTGAAATGAAAAAGAAAAAGCGACAAAAGCATTTTGCTTTTGTCGCTTCGTTTTTTCAATTACTTTTTTATTCTTCGAAAAATACCCCTTCATCGGCTTCATCGGGGTCGATCAGATCTTCTTCGGTGAACACGCGATCCAATAATCCCGACACCATCCCAAACAGCGATTGTCCGATCTCTTTCGCTTTTTCCACAGCAAGGCCGATGTATTCCATGCATTCTTCTTTCTTTTCCAAAAAAGCATAGACCGCCGCGGCCATGGCCGCCATCGAGGAAAGGATCAATAACACAGCTTTTAATATTTTCATTTTACATCCTCCTTTAATCTATCGATGATCCGAAAACAGCATCATCGGTAACACTCTGTTTTTATTGTACATCATTCAGATGAATTTGAAAAGATTTTTTTGTGTACAATCTAAGACCTCTTTTCAGCCGGAAAGCATCGCTTCCGCGATCTTCATGCCGTCCGTCGCCGAAGACATGATCCCTCCGGCATAACCGCTGCCCTCTCCGGCGGGGAAGATCCCCGGGATCGAACTCATCCCGTTTTCATCGCGCACCAATCTGAACGGCGCAGAAGATCGCGTCTCCACCGCCGTAAGCACGGCGTCAGCGTCATCAAAGCCTCTGAGCTTTTGACCGAGCAGAGGCAGGGATTCCTTTAAGCTGTCGGAGACAAAATCCGGAAACAAGCGGTTGAGATCGGCGCCTTTGACCCCCGGCCTGTAACTCGGCCGAACCTTTCCCCAGGATTCCGTCACACGGTTGTTCAAAAAATCCTCCAGGCGCTGAGCCGGGGCACAGCCATTTTCTCCCCCCATCCGAAAAGCTTTTTCTTCCAAACGGCGTTGAAAAGCGATACCGGCGAGATCGCCGTCATCGGGAAAATCCCCGGGCCGAACGGAAACGAGCAGCGCGCTGTTGCCGTTGACGTGATCTCTGGCATACTCGCTCATGCCGTTCGTCACCACCGTCCCCTTTTCCGAGGCCGCAGCCACGACAAAGCCCCCGGGACACATACAAAAGGTATAAACGGAGCGTCCGTTTTTCAAATGAACGGCAAGTTTATAATCGGCGGTGATCTTAGCGTTTTCCCTGCCGTATTGCGCGATATTCAAATCCCGCTGCAGATGCTCGATGCGGACACCGACGGAAAAAGGCTTGGGCCGGATCAAGAGGCCGCGTTCGGACAGCATCTTTACGGTTTTACGGGCGCTGTGCCCCGTTGCCAGCAGCAGTCTGTCACAGTCGATCTCCTTTTTTCCGTTTTCATCCTCAAGGACGATCCCGCCGAGAGCGCCTCCCTTTAAGACAATATCGACAAAACGGGTATCGAAACAAAAGGTTCCGCCCTTCGCTTCGACGCGGCGGCGGATATTCATCGTCATTTCACCGAGAAGATCGGAACCGATATGAGGCTTGGCCAGATAGCCGATTTCCTCGGGAGCGCCGGCTGCGATCATCGTTTCCAAAATAAAGCGATGACGGTCGTTTTTCGTCCCGGTGGTCAATTTCCCGTCGGAAAACAGACCGGCGCCGCCTTCGCCGAATTCGATATTGCTGTTTTCCTTCAGTCCTTCGCCCGAGGAAAAAGCGAGAATATCCCCTCGCCGCGCGGCGGCGTCTCTGCCGCCTTCGATCAGCAGCGGTTTTAAACCGGCCTCGGCCAAAACGAGTCCGCCGAACAAGCCGGCGGGGCCGGTGCCGATGACCACGGGACGGTATTTGCCGCCGTAACGGTTTTCCGGCAATTCATAGCGGTAGGGTTCGGCGAAGGAGGCGCGGTTTTTCTTCTCCTCCGCGATCCGCCGTTCTTTTTCGGAGCTGAGCCCACACTCAACCGTCACCACTTTACACAGACGGGGTTTTTTGCGGGCGTCAACGGCTTCACGAACGACGCGCAAATCTTTGATCTCCCCTTTTGAAACGGAAAGCGCTTTGGCCACGGCTGCGCGCAGTATTTCTTTATCATAGCGAAAAGGCAGCTTTATGCCCTCTTTACGAATCATCTTTCTTCCTCCAGGGCCTTTAACACCGAGGAAGCAGCCAAACGCCCCGACGACCACGCCCACTGCAAATTGAAACCGCCGCAGTCGCCGTCGATATCAAGAACTTCACCGGCGGCGTACAGTCCGGGGACAAGACGGCTCATCATCGTTTTCTCATCAAAGTCGGCGGTATCGGCACCGCCGGCGGTAACCTGCGCATCCCGCCAGCTTAACGTACCCGTGACCGGCAATGAAAAGTTTTTGAGCAGATGCGCCGCGGCAGAGAGATCCGCGTCGGACAGCCGCCCGCATTTTCCGCTCAGTTTTACGGCCAACGCTTCTTTGAGCACCGTCATCCCGACTTTTTTGGGAATGAGGCCGGTGAGAAAATGTTCCAGGATCAATCCCCCGAGACGATGACGGCGGCGTTTCAGTTCCTCGTTTAAATCTTCCTCGTCAAAAGCGGGCAGCAGATCCAGGTCCAGGGTATAATCCGAGGGATCATGAAAACAGAGATAACGGGAAACCTCCATCAGGGCGATGCCGGAGAGGCCGTAATCCGTGAACAGCAGTTCCCCTCGGCTTTCCGCCACCGTTTCGCCCTTCCGCCGTAAACGCACGCTGCCGCGGACACGCTGTCCCTTCATGGCGCGGGGCAGGCGGGGGTCGGTCTTGACCTTCACGAGGGCCGGCGCGGTTGCCGTGATCTTATGACCCAGCCCGGCCAAAAGCTTATAACCGTCTTCGCAGCCGCCCAGCTCCGAACCGGCTTTGCCGCCGCAGGCGATGATGACTTTTTCAGCGTAAAACCGTCCCGCTTCGGAGCGTACGGAAAAGCCGCCGTTCTGCGGGATGATCGACGACACCGCGGCATCGGTCAATAACTTCGCGCCGCGGGATTCCGCCGCCAGACGCAGCATATCCACAACGGCGGCGGCTTGTCCGCTCAGGGGATAGATCCGCCCCTCCTCTTCTTCAACGGCGGGAATTCCGATCTCTTCAAAAAAACGGATATTTTCTTCACAATCGAATTTTGTCAGCGCAAAACGGGCAAATTCGGGATCATTGCCGTGATAACGACCGACGTCTGTGCGGGTGTTGCTGAAATTGCAGCGGCCGTTGCCGGCAGCCAAAAGCTTTTTCCCGACCCGGCTCTGCTTTTCCAAAACAACAACGGAGCAGCCGGCTCCCGCCGCGCTGACGGCGGCGGCCAAACCGGCGGCGCCGCCGCCGACGATGGCAAGATCCCATTGATTCTGTTTACGGAAGGTCTTCTCCATGATTTGTTCCTTTTTCTTCGGCGAATTTTTCGTTCCTTGCCGCATTCAGCAGATACTCCAGTTGTCCGACGTTTACGATACGCTCCGTTGATCGATCATCGAGAAAAAGATCACAGGCAGCCTCGATCTCCAGAATAAAACAAAACAGATCGAAAGCATCGGCTTTGAGATCGCGGCGAAAGGATGTCTCCGCCCGGATATCTTCCCTCTTTTTACGGAAATAAGACGCGGTAAAAGCATAGAGATCGAAGGTCTTCGCGGCCATGGTCATCACCTCATTGACGCATATGAGGCGACGCCCGCCGTTATGCTCTTATTTGCCTTTCTTATCCTGTCTTTTCGTGAAAAACAAAACGCGGCCGACGACACGAGCCAGATCTCCGTCGTTTTCCACAATATGGTGGCAGGCCCTTTCATAGAGAGGGGCCCGCCTTTGCATCAGCGGATAAATCGCCCGAACGTCCTTTCGCAGCAGCGGACGGCGGCGGACCCGGGGATGAGACAGCGTCGCTTCAAGATCCCTTTTCAGCCAAATGACCGTACCGCTTTTTCTCAGCAGATCAATGTTTTCTTCACGTTCCACCACACCGCCGCCGCAGGCGACGATCCGGTTCTTTTCCGCGGCGATCGCTTTTAAGACCTCGGTTTCCCTTTCGCGAAATCCGTCCTCGCCTTCGTCTTCAAAGATCGCCTCCACCGTCTTTCCCGCTTTTTCGGCGATGACGGCGTCGGTATCGATGAAACGGCGATGCGTCTTTTTGGCGGCGATCCTGCCGACCGTCGTTTTTCCCGCTCCCATCATTCCGATCAAATACAAATTCTTCATGGCTCAAGTATATCACGAAATCAAAGAAAAGAAAACAGGCGCTTCTCACGAGAAGCGCCCGTTTATCTCAAAAAATTCGTTTGCGGTTATTTAAGCGGTATACGGCGGAAAAGCGTTGATATCTTCCCCCTTCAGCGAACGATAGAAATCCGTTACGGTCATCTGCATATAGGGTGTTACGTAAATCGCGAGAATACCGAAGGTCAGGCAGGTCAAAATCAGCCAGCCGATAAAGGAAAGATAGAGGACGAAAAGTTCCCCTTTGTGACCGTCCATCATGCGGCGGCTCTCGGTGATCGCTTCCTTCCAGTTCATTTCGGGATGATCCTTTAAAATAAAAGGCGTCATGGCATAAGAGAAGGATTTCACGATACCGGGGATGATCAGCAACAGCGACCAGAGGAAGATGAACAGCTGCATCATAAAATAGGTCGAAACAAAACGCATGAAGTTCGTATTGTTGAAAGCGATCTTATAGGGTGTCAGATATTCGGTTTCCCCGCCGCGCATGAAGATCAGGGAGAAATAGTCATAACCGATCATCAGCGGACCGCAAACGAGAATACCGACGGCGACACTGATCAGAGAGGATATCCCCGAAACAACACCGGCGGCGGTATAAGATTCCATGGAAGACATTGCCGAGGAACAACCCTCCAGCAAGCCCGTGATCCCGCCGAGGATGAGAGCGGGGATGTACACGGCAAGAAGCATGACGACGATATTCAGGCCCCAATTGCCGCTGAGACGATTTTTGGCGGCGGTTTTTAATTCCACACGAGTATGATTCATTCTTTTCACTCCTTTGTTTCAGCTGTTATCAGTATACCACAAAAAGAGAAAAAGGGGAAGAATATCGCGGCCTATTTACAAAAGTTCCGTTGGACTTTTTTATCCGCTTGGTTTATAATACGATTACATTCTTTAGGAAAAAGCGGAGAAAGACCATGAAAGATCTTTACAGCAAAGAGACGATGCTCCCTCACGAAGAAGGCGGCTATTATGCGGAAAATTACCGCAGGGAAGGCGCCTTTTCCCAGATCTATTATCTGCTGCCTACGGGAGAATCCTGTCGCTGGCATCGGATACGCCATGAAGAAATGTGGCTCTTCCATCGCGGCGGCCGGCTGCTTCTGACCCTCGGCGGGGACGGAGAATGTCCTTTTGAAGGTGAAACGCTGACCCTCGACGGCGATCATCCGACGCTGGTCGTGCCCGAAAACACCTGGCAAAAGGCAAACGCCAAAGACGCGGACGTGCTCGTTTCCTGTGTAACGAGCCCGCCCTTCTCAAAAGATGACTGGTCGCTTTGGCGGGAGGAAAAGAAATGATCTACATTGTTATCGTAGCCCTGATCGGCGTCATCATTTTCTGTTATACCCAATTTCGTAAAAGCAAAGGCCAAAAAGTGGAAAAGGATGCCCTGACGCTGGCCTGGGAGAAAAAAGATTATCCGACCTATCTCGCGCTGATCGACGAAAAGATCGCCAAAACAGGCAACCGCAAGGAAAAACATATCCTCGCCACCTTAAAGCTTCCGGTCTATATCCTGACAGAGGAATGGGCTCAGATGGACGCTTTAAAACGCAATGTCAAAACATCGGAACTGCCCAAAAATATCCGGGTCCGCTTCATCTGCCAATACATCATCGGCCTTTGTCTTTCCGACCGGCCGGAGGCGGCACTGAAATGGATCCGAAAGGAAGCGCCTCTGCTCAAAGAAGCCGAAGCCAACGGTTCCTACGAACTGTACATCAACAGTGTCCGCGGCCTGGAAGCCTTCTACAGCGGGGACACGGAAAAAAGCCGCGCGATCTTCGAAGACCTGCAATCGAAAAATATCGCCGGTGATCTCTACCCGAACCTTTTCAAAGATTATCTGAAAAAAATCGATACAATGACCGAACATTCCGAAGAGGAATAAACAAAGACCGTTTTGAAGAGAGGTATCCGTCATGTCTGTTGCCCATGTTACCATCCACAGCGCCGATTTTGAATCCTCCGTTGATTTTTATCGGGAGATCGTCGGCCTCGACATCATCCGCGAGCTGAAAGCGGCCGGCCGGCATATTGTCTTTCTCGCCGAAGAAAAGAATGAAACCGCCATTGAGATCATTAAAGACGAAAAGGCTTTACCGGTCAGCGGCGGGATCTCCGTGGGCTTCCGCTGTGAGGATATCGAGGCGAAACATCGATTCTGCGAAGAGAGGGGCCTCGCCCCGGGAGAGATCATTGCCCCCGGACCCGATGTCCGCTTCTTCTTCATTAAGGACCCCAACGGCGTTACGATCCAATTCATCTGAACACACAAAAAACCTCGGCTTCGGCCGAGGTTTTTTTTCGGTTTTTTTTAACGGTACAGCATCCCGCCGATCAGACAGAGATAGGCCGGCAGCTTCCCCTCCTCGATCCAGCAGAGCTCAAAACCGAGGATGTCCGTGGTCACGGCGGCGACGTTGCCGCCGAGGGATTCGATGGAATAACGCAGATTTTCCGGATGACGGCAGGGACCTTCCTCCCGGCTGCAGCCGCCTTTGCAGGCGGGACAGCCGCCGCCGGTATGCAGAAACACCGAGCCCTCGTTTTGCTTTTCTTCTTTTTTCAGCAGGCGATGAAGAGATTCCCTTTCTTTGCTCATTGCCTCCTTGTAAAAGGCGAACCATTCCTCTTTGTCCAGCACCGAACCGACATCCTTTTCGTCGAAGATCAGTTTCTTGCCGATCACTTTCAGCGCGCGATATTCTTTCCAGTAATCAAGGGGATCAAAGTCATAGGGCGGACAGCCCCAACCCGTATTATAATTGGGACATTCGCGGCAGTAGGCGAGAAATTTTTCCACATCGACATATTGTTTCAGGAAATCCTCGACGTCGAGGATTTCACTTTCCTTCATCTCAACACTGTATGCATAAGTCATGCGTCTTCCTCCGAATCAAATAAAATCAACGAAAAGTAAATCGCGGCGGAGATCCCGTAATCATACATGATATCGCGATCGACGAGGGTCTTCATGATCCGGACCCCGTAGCTGTCCATGGAATAGATCGCCCGGTCCTTACGGAGACAGGGTTTTTTCGGACAGGGGCAGTCATCACAAAGATCACAACTGATGCTCAGCGCCATCGTTTTGCCGAAACGGCGGGAAAATTCCGATCGTATCGATTCCACAAGAGCCGCATGCTCTCTGCGCGCTTCTTCACAGCGTTCCAGATCGTAGGCGTCGCTGACCTCGTAAACGGCGTCAAAGAGAAAAGCGTGATCATATTTTCTGATCTCCGCTTCGCATTTCGCGTAACTGTCCGGCGCCGGAGGCACTTTGCGCCGTTCTCCGTAAATCGCGGCATCCTGATCGCAGAGCGTCTTAACTTCCGGAGTCAGCGTCAGATCATCGGTTTTTATAAAAAAATAATCACACAGAGGATATTCATCGATAAACTCCCCGATGATTTCCGTCAGTTTTTCTTCATTCAAAACGGTCACCTTCCATCCCATCAACGGTCTTTCCTCATACTACATGATTTTGACAAAAAAGACAAGAGGAAAAATGATCCTTTCGCCAAAAAAGAAGGGAATATCGGCCGCTCGCTTACAAAAAAAAGAAAAGGGCGGTCTGACACCGCCCTTTATTTTTTATTTCAAGGTGATGCTGCCGCAGAAGGAGGAACAGCGCACCCGCACCGTCGGCACATTGACGGCGGTATTGGCGGCAACATTGTCGCTGATGCTGCCGAGGGTGCCTTTCTTCTCCGTTTCCACCCGCACGTTGGGAGGAAAAGCGATGCTGACCGCGCCGAAAACAACGTTGACCCTGATCACGGCATCCCTTTGGATGACACTGTTGCGGAGATCCAGATCGACATTGCCGAAAATCGCCTCGACGTGTCCGCCCTCATAATTCTGACCGTCCAGTCGATAATGCTTTGAGGAAAAAGACTCGTGGATACGGGCGGCGGCTTCTCTGTCGATGCCTCTGACGGGCTCCTTTTTAAAGATGCTGAAAATCAGGGTAAAGCCGACAAGTACCATCACCGCAGGCCAGAACAGCAGCTTGAAACGTTCCCAGTCGATGATACCGAGACCGGTGACGAGACGCAGCAAACCGATGACCACCAAAATGACATCAAAAGTTTTGACGCCGTGATCGATTATGCCGCAAATACCGAGAACGATCAGAAGGATCGCCCACCAGCCGTCGAAAAAGGGATCAAAGGACCACAGGCCGACTCTGAATCCGCCCCAAATGACGCCGAAGGCGATCAGGGCGAGGCCGAAAAACACAAGGGAAAGTTTTCTTCTCATTTTTTCTCCTTTATTCAATCAATACGGGAAAGCAGAGCCTTTACTTCATCAACACCGTTTTCAAGGGGGATCAGGCCGGATTCACCGGTTTTGCGGATCTTGTATTCCAGCATGCCCTTATCGAGAGACTTATCACCGACGGTAATGCGCAGCGGGAAACCGATGAGATCGGCGTCTTTGAATTTCACGCCGGCCCGCTCGGATCTGTCATCGAGCAGCACTTCAACGCCGTTTTCGTTTAACGAGGCGTAAAGCTCTTCCGCTGCCCGCATCTGGCGTTCGTTCTTTTCACTGACGGGCACGATCACGACTTCGAAGGGGGCGATGGCTTTCGGCCAGATGATGCCGTTTTCATCGAAGTTCTGTTCGATGGAAGCCGCCATGGTGCGGCCGACGCCGATACCGTAGCAGCCCATGACAAAGGGCTGCGCCTTACCGTTTTCATCGAGATATTCCGCGCCCATGGAGACGCTGTATTTTTTACCGAGTTTAAAGACTTGTCCCACTTCGATGCCGCGGGCGCTCCGCAGCGTGCCGCCGCAAACGGGACATTTCTCTCCCGCTTCCGCCATGCGGAAGAAGCCGACTTCACCGTCGAAATCACGGCCGAAATTAATGTTGAGCAGGTGATATCCTTCTTCATTGGCGCCGCAGCAGAAATTCTTGCCTTCGGCGATCTCCTTATCGACGAGGACGCGCACCTTCTGACCGCAGGGACCGATAAATCCCCGAACGAGACCGGCATTTTCCAGATCGATGTCCGCGCCCATGTAGAAGAGGTTCGCGCCGAGGGCGTTTTGCACCTTGATCTCATTTAAAGTGCGGTCGCCGCGGATAAAGATCAGCACCGGCTTTTCATCGGCCATATAAAACAGCGCTTTCATCGTCTTTTTCTTATCCATTTTCAGGAAGGAAGCGACGTCCTCAATGGTGCGGCAATCCGGGGTCAGAACCTTTTCCGCCGCCTTTTCTTCTTCGGCGGCGACCGTTTCAAGGGGAATACTTTCGGCGATCTCAATATTGGCGGCATAATCGCAGCCGTCGCAATAAAGAATTTCCGCCTCGCCGTTTTCGGCCAAAACCATAAATTCATGGGAGGAACTGCCGCCGATGGCGCCGTTGTCGGCGCGGACGGGACGGAAGTCCAGACCGCAGCGGGTGAAGATCTTGACGTAGGCGTCGTACATTTTGCCGTAGGAAACATCGAGACCGGCGTCATCCCGATCGAAACTGTAGCAGTCCTTCATGATGAATTCGCGGCTGCGCATCAAACCGAAACGGGGACGGCGCTCGTCTCTGTATTTGTTCTGGATCTGATAGATCATCAGCGGCAGCTGCTTATAGGAATTGATATCATTCATCACCGTGTTGGTCGCAACTTCCTCATGGGTGGGCCCCAGGCAGAAATCACGGCCGTGACGATCTTTGACGCGCCACATTTCATCGCCGTATACAGCCCATCTGCCGCTGGATTGCCAAAGCTCCGCCGGCTGAACGATGGGGAACATCAGTTCCTGGGCACCGGCGGCGTTCATTTCCTCGCGCACGATATCACTGACCTTATCCAGCACGCGCCAGCCGAGAGGCAGATAAGAATAGATGCCGGAAGCGACCTTCCGCATCATGCCGGCGCGAAACATCAGCTGATGGCTGACGATCTCGGCTTCGGAAGGAACCTCACGTAAAGTCGGCGCAAAAAGTTGACTGTATCTCATAATTCATTCCTCCTGATCTCCTCCACAAGGACGGAGACGATCTGATCTTCTTTATATTTGCCGATGATTTCACCGTCGCGGAAAAGAAGTCCCTGCCCTTTTCCGCCGGCAATGCCGTAATCCGCTTCTTTGGCTTCTCCGGGGCCGTTGACTTCACAGCCCATCACGGCTACGGTCAGAGGACGTTTCGGACGCACTTCGGCAAGACCGCTTTCAACCTCATTGACCATTTTTTCCAAATCGATTTTGGTGCGTCCGCAGGTGGGACAGGAGATGATCTCCACCCCTTCCCGACGCAGGCCGAGATCTTTGAGGATCTCTTTGGCGACGATTACTTCATTGACGGGATCGCCGGTCAGAGAAACGCGGATCGTATCGCCGATCCCCTCATTGAGCAAAATGCCGATGCCCAAAGATGATTTCACACTGCCCTTCAAAAGCGTCCCCGCCTCGGTCACGCCGACGTGAAGGGGAAAATCCACCTTTTCGCTGAGGAGCTCATAGGCGGCGACGGTCTTCAACACCGATGACGATTTCACGGAGATCTTCACCCGGTCGAAACCGTAACGCTCAAAGATCTTCACTTCCCGTAAAGCACTCTCCACAATGGCTTCGGCCGTATTACCGTATGCGGCCAAAAGATCCTTTTGCAGCGAACCGCCGTTGATCCCGATGCGGATAGGAATATCCGCGTCTTTGGCGGCGTCGATCACGGCACGGACTTTTTCCTCACTGCCGATATTGCCGGGATTGATACGCAGCGCCTGAATACCGGCGGCGACACTCTTCAAAGCCAGCCGATAATCAAAATGGATATCCGCGACGAGAGGCAGCGGCGAATAAGGGACGATAGCCTTTAACGCCTCGGCGGCTTCACTGTCGGGAACGGCAAGGCGGCCGATTTGACAACCCGCCTTCGCCAAAGCACGAAGCTGAGCCAAAGTCGATTCGACATCAGCGGTCTTGGTATTGGCCATGCTTTGGATCACAACGGGAGCGCCGCCGCCGACGGCAACGTCGCCGATGTGAATCTGTCTTGTCTTTTTTCTTTCTTTCATCATATCACCTGTCAGCCCATGATGCGGGCGATATCAAAGTAAGTGATCACCACCATCAACAGCATCAGCAGGGCAAATCCGACAAAATGGATCATCCCCTCCACACCGCGGCTGATGGGTTTTCGGCGGATCCCCTCGATCATCAGGAAAACGAGACGGCTACCGTCCAGCGCCGGCAGGGGAAGCAAATTGATGATGCCGAGATTGACGTTGATCACGGCGATAAAAACGAGAAAATTGAGAAAACCGTAGGAAACGGCCTGCCCCACCATTTGACCGACGCCGACGGGACCGGCCAGATCAACGCCGATCGCACCGGTGATCATCTGCCAGAGCGAGACCAAAATCAGTTTCGTGATCTCATAGGTTTCAAGAAAACCCATCTTTACGGCGGTAAACGGCGATACGTTGGCCCTGGAGGAAACGATCCCGATCACTTTGGTACCGTCTTCACTGACGGTGGGCGTCACTTCGACCTCCATCATCGTACCGTCTCTGTCCACGCTGAGCGTGAGCGTACCGTCACTTTCCCGAATCAGGGAAGTCATATCACTCCAAACCGAAACCTCTTCGCCGTTGATCGCGGTAATGCGGTCACCGTCGAGCAAACCGGCTTCGGCGGCGGGATAGCCTTGGGAAACCTCTCCGATCACGGTCTCTTCGGAGGGTGTGCCCATGATCATAAAGGCAACCACGAAAAGAACCATGGCGAAAATCAGATTAAACAGCGCGCCGCCGGCAACGACCAGCATGCGCCGGGGGACATTCTTTTTATCGAAACCGTTGGGATGGTCGCTTTCGCCGTCCTCCCCGGGCATCTTACAATAGCCGCCGATCGGCAGCGCCCGCAGGGAATACTTTGTTTCCCCTTTTTGAAAGGAGCCCAGCAACGGGCCCATTCCCACGGAAAATTCCTCCACGTAAATATGGCATGCCTTGGCACAGATCAAATGTCCGCTCTCGTGAACAAAAATGACGACAGCGAACATCAGCAGTGTCAGGATGACCGTCCAAAAAATACTCATTATTCACACCTCAATGAGCATCGGTACCGATACCTTTTAACCGCGCCTTCGTTTCCTCGACGGCGTTTAAAATCTCCGCAAGGGAGGGATCGCCGATATTATCATGGTTTTCGACGGTTTCGGCAACGATCCGATGGATATCTTTATAGCTTATTTGTTTTTCCAAAAATTTATACACCAGCGTTTCGTTGGCGGCATTCATCACCGCCGGCAGTGTGCCGCCGGCGCGGCCGACTTCGTAAGCCAGCGTCATCAGCGGGAAGATCTCCTTTTTGGGAGCGTAGAAATCGATTTTCCCCAAGGCGGCAAAATCCAGCTCTTCCACGGGATTGGCGCGCCGCTCGGGATAGGTCAGAGCATATTGAATGGGGATGCGCATATCCGCCTTGCCGAGGTGGCCGATGAAGGAGCCGTCCTCAAAACAGACCATGGAATGGATCACGCTCTGAGGCTGGATCAGCACGTCGATCCGATCGTAGGGGCAATCGAACAGCCAGTGCGCTTCGATCACTTCCAGGCCCTTGTTCATCATCGTCGAGCTGTCGATGGTGACTTTCGCCCCCATGTTCCAGGTCGGATGCTTCAGAGCCATTTCCGGCGTGATCGTTTCCATCTCTTCCGGCGTCCGGTTGAAAAAGGGACCGCCGGATGCCGTCAGCACCAGCTTCTTCAAACCGCTTCTGCCTCCCTGTAAACACTGAAAAACAGCGGAATGCTCACTGTCCACCGGTAAAAACGCGATATTTTTTTCTTTTACTTTGGCCATCACGAGATGACCGGCGGTAACAAGGCTTTCCTTATTGGCAAAAGCCACATCATTGCCGGCATCCAGCGTCGCCAAAAGCGGAGCGAGGCCGGCCATGCCGGAAATGCCGTGGATCATCATATCCGTTTTTTCGGCGGCGGCGGCGAGAAGCCCCTCTTCCCCACAGAGGATCGTTCCCCGATAATCGGGAAGCATCGCCTTTAACTCGGCATATTTCGCCTCGTTGGCGATGGCGATGAGGCGGGGCGAAAAACGTTTGGTCTGTTCGGCCAAAAGGGCGGCATTGTCATTGGCGGTAAGGATCTCCACCCGGAAATCCTCGGGAAACCAGCCCATAATATCCAGGCTTTGCGTACCGATGGAGCCCGTCGAACCCAAAATACCGATGGTTTTCATCCGTTCATCCCCTCCTCAAACGAAGATCACGTGATAGACGGCGAGCAAAAGATAGAGAAACGGAGCGGCAAAGAAAAAGCTGTCAAAGCGATCGAGAATGCCGCCGTGACCCGGAATGATATTACCGGAATCCTTTACCCCGGCCCAGCGTTTCAAGGCGCTTTCGCAGAGATCGCCGAGCTGACCGACGACGGAAACGACGACGGCGACGAGGATCAGATACGGATAGGGCAGGATGCCGACGATGATATTAAACAGCAAAGATGCGACGACGGCGACAACAACGCCGCCGACGGCGCCTTCGATGGATTTATTCGGACTTACTTTGGGACTGAGCTTGTGCTTGCCGATGGCGCTGCCGATAAAATAGGCGCCGCTGTCGGTAAGCCATTCGATGATCAGCAGCAGATAGACGAGGAACATCCCGTCACCGAGACCGGAACGGATCAATATGGCCATGGCCAGCGTCATGGGAATATAGACGACGGCGGCAATATTGACGGCAACATCGTCCAGATCCTTTTTCCCCATGATAAAGACGACCATACAACCGACAAAGGCCAAAAACAGCGCGGCCAAAGTTACACCGGGAGATTTGGGACAGAGCTCGGCCGCGAGCAAAAGCACCACGGCGGCGGGATAATAGATCCAGGGCAAAAACGTATATTCGTTGATCTCAATGATCTTTCCGTATTCATAGCCGCCCAAAACGGCGATGGCCAGCATCAACGCGGCAAAAACCCAACCGCCGAAGAAAACGGCGGCCAGAATCACCGGCACAAAAACACAGGCACTGATAACTCTCGTTTTTAACATGATTCTTTCCTCATTGGGGAAGCCTGATTTCGGTCTCCCCTTCCCCTCACTTTGTCGGGGAAATATTTTTCACACCGCCAAAGCGGCGATTGCGGTGTTGATATTCGATGATCGCCCGATAAAAAGCGGCATCGTCAAAATCGGGCCAATTGATATCGACAAAATATAATTCGCTGTAGGCTGCCTGCCAAAGCAGGAAATTACTGAGCCGGATCTCCCCGGAGGTGCGGATCAGAAGATCCGGATCGGGCAAGCCGGCACTGAAAAGGTGATCACCGAAGCATTTTTCATCGATGGTTTCGGGATCCAATTCACCGCGGGCCGCTTCGGCGGCAAGATTTTTCGCGGCGCGCAGGATCTCATCGCGGGCACCGTAATTAACGGCCAGGTTTAAGGTAATGGTATCGCAGTCCGCCGTTAAAGCCATCACGCGCTCAAATTCTTCCCGAACCCCGTCGGGCAGTGCGGAGATATCACCGATCACGGAAAGATGAACGCCGAGTCTGACCATATCTTCGGCCTGTTCATTGAGGTAGCTTTGGAGAAGCTTCATCAAAAAAGAAACTTCCTCGGCGGGACGCCGCCAGTTTTCCGTGGAAAAGCAATAAAGCGTCAGAACCTTCACACCGAGGCGGGCCGCGGTATCGGTGAGGCGGCGGATGATCTTTGCCCCGGCGACATGGCCTTTGATCCGGGCCAGTTTACGCTTTTGAGCCCAACGGCCGTTCCCGTCCATAATGACGGCAATGTGAGCGGGAACCGCCTGGGGATCGATCTGAGCGAGCAATTCCCGGGCATCATGTTCCGATTGATTTTTCATAGGACCTTTCTTCCCCCTTCCCTCTCTCAACGTACAAAAGAAAGATTCCCTTTAAACGATATCATCAATCCCTGTTCTTTTCCGAAAAAAGTCAGAATGCCCCCTCTGAAAGAGGGGGCATTTGATCAAAATTATTCTTCGATAATTGCATCATTGGGGCAGGAGTCAATGCAAGTGCCGCATTCGGTGCAAACATCCTGGTCGATTTCGTAGATATCGCCTTCGGAAATCGCTTCGTTCGGGCATTCGTCCAAGCAGGTGCCGCAAGCTACACATTCGTCAGTGATTTTATACATTCAGATACACCTCCCTTTCAAGTTTTAGGGAATTTTTTTATGCCGGAAGCATACGTGCGATCTTTGATGATACGACTCGAACCCGCCGGAACATCCGACGGAGAGCGAAGCGCGTATGATCTCCGATGACACAAATTCCAAAAAATCCCAAAAAAGAATCGTTCTAAAAATCGGGGTATACACCCGAAAAATGATATTCTTTTTTCATCGATCTCTATTATACCATACGTTCCCTAAACGAAACAACAGATATTTTAATTTTTTATAAAAACCGTTTATGGCAAAAATGGAGATCAAGAGATTATTTAAAAAACAATAAAATATTTTTTACGCGGATGGGATTCAGACTTCCATAATCTCGGCTTCTTTGTTCTTGGTGATCTCGTCAAGTTTTTTGATCCATTTTTCCGTCAACTTCTGAGCGTCATCAAGGCCGCGGGCGGCATCGTCTTCGGAAACTTCCTTTTCCTTTTCCAGGGCTTTGATATCGGAATTAAGTTCTCTGCGGATGTTGCGGATCGCGATCTTCGCTTCCTCATCCTTTTTGCGTACCACTTTAACGAGCTCCTTACGGCGCTCTTCGGTGAGCTGCGGAATGGCGATACGGATCACCGCGCCGTCGTTGTTGGGGTTCAAACCCAGATCCGAAGCGAGAATGGCTTTTTCAATGGCTTTGATCGTGCCTTTATCCCAAGGCTGCACAACGAGGAGGCGGCTTTCGGGCGCGGAGATGTTGGCCATCTGATTGATGGGCGTCATCACACCGTAATAGTCCACCTGAATTTTATCGAGCAGAGACGGCATGGCACGGCCGGCCCGAAGGGTGGAGAATTCTCTCTTCAGCGCTTCCGAGGTTTTTTCCATTCTGCGTTCAGCATCTTCCAGGTATTCTTTAATCACTGATCTTCACCTCCGACAATGGTCCCGACATTATCGCCGAGAACCGCTTTTCTGGCGTTTCCTTTTTCATTGATATTAAATACCACAATGGGAATATGGTTGTCTTTACAGAGCGAAGCGGCGGTGGAATCCATTACCTTCAATTCTTTATCGAGGACGTCTTTAAAAGTCAAAGTATCGAATTTCACGGCATCGGGATCGGTCTTGGGATCGGAAGAATAGACGCCGTCCACCTTTTTGGCCATGAGAATGGCTTCGGCATGAAGCTCCGCGGCACGCAGCGCGGCCGTGGTATCGGTGGAGAAATAGGGATTGCCGGTACCGGCGGCGAAAATGACAACACGTCCCTTGTCCAGATGATGTTCGGCCTTACGGCGGATATAAGGTTCCGCGATCTGACGCATATCGATGGCGCTTTGAACTCTCGTATCGATGCCGATGTTTTCCAGCGCGCTCTGGAGCGCGAGGCTGTTCATTACCGTGGCGAGCATACCCATGTAATCGGCGGTTGCCCGTTCCAGCCCTTGCTTGGAACCGGCGATACCGCGCCAGATGTTGCCGCCGCCGACGACGATGAGCACATCGATACCGAGATCACGCACGTCATGAACTTCGGCAGCAACGTGATTCAGCATTTCCTGATTGATGCCGTAGCCGGCGTCGCCGGCCAGCGCCTCACCGCTTAACTTCAAAACTACTCTCTGATAGACAGGTTCTGCCCACATGATCTTTTTACCTCCCGGGATGCTTCAGCCGACGATCTCTGTTTCCGATCGTTCGGGAAGCCCCCGAGCGATCCGCAAAGACCCTCGCGACAGCACCGTTATCCTTATTTAAACATATTTTCCACTTCGGACGCGAAATCGTCCTGTTTCTTTTCGAGACCTTCGCCGGTCTTGAAGCGAACGAATTTAACGATGGAGAGATCGGCGCCGTTGGCTTTGCCGACGCTTTCCACGTATTTGGCGACGTTCATATCGCTGTCCTGAACATAGGCCTGATCGAGAAGGCAGATTTCCTTCATTTCTTTATTGAGACGGCCGGTGATCATCTTTTCGATGATGTTTTCGGGCTTGTTGGGATTTTCTTCTTTGGCCTGAGCCATCAGAATTTCCTTTTCATGTTCAAGATAATCGGCGGGGACTTCATCGCGGCAGACATATTTGGGATCCATCGCCGCGACCTGCATGGCGACGTTGCGCAGGCAGGTTTTGATTTCGTCGTTCACCACGTCGGTCTTGCCGTGGACCATAACGCCGATTTTGCCGCCGCCGTGGATGTAGCAGGCGACGCAGCCGTCGGCCGCGCTGATCTTTTCAAAGCGGCGGATATTGATATTTTCTCCGATCACGGCAACCTGAGCCGTGAGGGCGTCTTTCACGGTTTTTCCGGGTTCCGCCTGCCAATCTTCGGCGAGGAAAGCATCGAGATCGGCGGCGTCACCGGTCAGAGCCTGTTTGGCGACGGCGGCGGCGAAAGCTTTAAAATCATCGTTTTTGGCAACGAAGTCGGTTTCGCAGTTGATTTCCGCGAGAGCGCCGGCTTTACCGTCTTCGGCGATGGCTTCGCTGACGATACCTTCGGCGGCGATACGGCCGGATTTTTTAGCGGCGGCGGCGAGACCTTTTTCTCTTAAGAAGTCAACGGCTTTATCCATATCACCTTCGGTTTCGGTGAGGGCTTTTTTGCAGTCCATCATGCCGGCGCCGGTCATTTCACGAAGTTCTTTTACCATTTTTGCAGAAATTGTCATGATTTGTTCCTCCTATGTATTGAGAAAAGCAGGGGCCGATCATTGACGGGAAATGCGGCCAACTAATCATCCCTGCTTTCTTTGGTTATTTATTATTCTTCTTCAACTGCTTCTTCGGCTTCTTCTTCAACGGGAGCTTCAGCCATGGACATACCCTGATTGCCTTCGATAACGGCATCGGCCATACGCCCGACGAGGAGACGGACGGCACGGATGGCGTCGTCATTGCCGGGGATCACATAGTCGATTTCTTCGGGATCGCAGTTGGTATCGACGATGGCGATGATGGGAATATCGAGTTTTCTCGCTTCGGCGACGGCGATGCGTTCCTTCTTCGGGTCGACAACGAAAATCGCGCCGGGGAGATCTTTCATCTGTTTGATACCGCCGAGGAATTTTTCCAGCTTGTCTCTTTTGACTCTGAGCTGAGCAACTTCCTTCTTGGGCAGAAGTTCGAGGGTGCCGTCTTCTTCCATTCTTTCCATATCGGCGAGGAAGTCGATACGTTTCTGGATGGTTTTGTTGTTGGTCATGAGACCGCCGAGCCATCTCTGGTTGACATAGAACATGCCGCAGCGTTCGGCTTCTTCCTTGATGGCATCCTGCGCCTGTTTCTTCGTACCGACAAAGAGAATGGACTTGCCGTCGGCAACGGTATCTTTGATGAAATCATAGGCTTCATCGATCATCTTGACGGTTTTCTGCAAGTCGATGATGTAGATCCCGTTTCTTTCGGTGAAGATGTAGGGAGCCATTTTCGGGTTCCAGCGGCGGGTCTGATGTCCGAAGTGGACACCTGCTTCTAAGAGCTGTTTCATTGAAATAACGGCCATTGGTTATTTCCTCCTTTGGTTAATAGATCGCGGTGATACCGCTTTCACTTCCGGATCGATCTTTTCTCCTCGCTGACCTTTCGGCACCGGCGGGAGATCCCGATCCGTGCATGATCGTACTTTTATATATTATCATAAAGTTTTTTGCCATGCAAGTAATTTTTACGATTCTTTTGTCCGATTTGTACGAATTTTTTTCGGTAAAAAATCATTTTTTCACATTTTTTTCTCAGTCAAAGACCTTTGTCTCCGTGGCCTGTAAGTCCCTTTCGGCACGGGGAAAAAAGAAGCCGTCTTACCCCTTTCGGAGACGGGGCGGCGCCCTATCCGTCCCCTTATCCTTATCCCTATCTTTATCTTTATCTTTCTTCTTATCTTTCTCCTTATCTTTCTCTTTCTCCTTCTCTTTATCTTTATCCTTATCCTTATCCTTCTCCTTATCCTTCTCCTTATCCTTCTCCCCTGCTTTTGCCGGCATTTGCTGCATTTGCTGCTTTTGCTGCATTTGCTGCATTTGCTGCATTTGCTGCTTTTGCTGCTTTTGCTGCATTTGCTGCATTTGCTGCA
>CACXDX010000085.1 GCA_902766525.1 uncultured Bacillota bacterium
CACCGCAGCGTTAGATCCATACGGCTGTGGGCGGCAAAAAGATTGAGCATATGATCGAGGAAACCGACTCCCGTACAGATATCGGCAGCACCTTTGCCGTCGAGATCGAGGGAAAGCTCAATAGCGGTTTCTTTGGTTTTTCTTGAAATATTCGCGGTTCTCATCATTTACCTCTCATTCTATAAAATCTTCCACCGTATCGAGAAACGTTCTCATTTCATCCTTCGTGCCGATGGTCACACGCAGATAATCGTCAATGCGGGGCAGGTCAAAGTAACGAACGAGAATCTTCTTTTCACGCAGGTGGTCAAAGAGCGTCTTCGCGGGACAATTCCAGTAACGGATCATAATAAAATTCGAAGACGAGGGCAAAACATCGAAACCGATCCCCCGCAATGCCACGCTGACGCCTTCCCTCGTTGCCCTGATGGTATTGAGATTGGCGTCAATGATCTCAACGTCTTGCAGAGAAGCGATGGCGCCGGCCTGGGCGATGCGGTCAACGGGATACGAATTAAAGGCGTTTTTCACCCGATTCAACCCTTCGATCAGCTCCGCGGAGCCGACGGCAAAACCCACTCTGAGCCCGGCCAGAGCATGAGATTTGGACATCGTCTGCACCACCAATAAATTGGGATAGCGGTCTATGAGTTGAACGGCGCTTTCGGCGCCGAAACGAACATATGCTTCGTCAATGACTACAGCACAATCGGGATTGTTCTTTAAAATAATCTCGATTTCGTCAAGACTGAGAGCGATCCCCGTCGGCGCGTTGGGATTGGCAATGACGATACCTCCGATCTCACCAACGTAGTCGGCCGGATCGATCGTAAAATCTTCCCGCAGCGGCACCGTTTGATAAGTCAAACCGAGATGCGCACAGTAAACGGGATAAAAACTGTACGTCACATCGGGGAAAAGCACCGGTTTATCCTCGGGGAAAAAGGCATCAAAGGCAAAGGAAAGCACTTCATCGGAACCGTTGCCGACGAAGACATTCTTTTCATCGACGCCGACATACTCGGCAAAGGTCTGCCGCAGCGCCGAAGCGTCGGGATCGGGATAGAGGCGCATGCGGTCATCCGCGGCTTCCTTCATCGCCTGCTGTACCCGGTCACTCGGAGGATAGGGATTTTCATTGGTATTCAATTTGATCATCTTTTCTTTGGGCTGTTCCCCGGGAACATAGGGCTTCAGCGCCAAAGTACGCTGATTCCAAAAACGACTCATAAAAACCTCCTCATTTACGAATGGCGGCACTGCGGGCGTGGCCCGTCAATCCTTCGGAATTGGCGAAGCGAATAATATCATCCTGTATTTCCATAAACGCTTCTTTGTTATAACAAAGCAATGTCGTCTTTTTCATAAAGTCAATGGTATTCAGCGGCGAAGAGAAGCGGCCCGTACCGATGGTCGGCAGAATATGATTGGGACCGGCCATATAATCACCGAGGGCTTCCGGCGTATAGTGGCCGAGGAAGAGCGCGCCGGCGGTTTTGGGCTTGTAAATATATTTCAAGGGATCATCCACGGCAATTTCCAAATGTTCGGGAGCGATAATATTGGCGATATCGAAGCATTGATCGAGATCTTTACAGAGAATGATCGCAGCGTAATCATCCCAGGAAGCTTTGGCGATCTGATAGCGTTCCATCGGTTTCAGCGCTTTTTCCACCGCCATTTCCGTGGCCTTGGCAAGTTCCTCATCGGTGGTGACAAAATAGGAAGCGGCGAGGGTATCATGTTCGGCCTGAGACAGCAGATCCGCGGCAAGCCACTGAGGATCCGAAGACGCATCGGAAATCACACAGATCTCACTGGGCCCGGCCACCATATCGATGCCGCACTGACCGAAAACGATCTTTTTCGCCGTCGCGACAAAAGCGTTGCCGGGGCCGGTGATCTTATCCACGGCGGGAATGGATTCGGTTCCGTAAGCGAGAGCGGCGATGGATTGAGCGCCACCGACCTTATAGATCTCCGTCACGCCGGCGATCTTGGCGGCAACCAGAGTGACTCCGGGAATGGTCCCGTCGGCGGCGGGAGGCGTCACCATAACGATCCGGGAAACACCCGCGACCTGAGCGGGAACGGCATTCATCAGAACCGAGGAAGGCAGCGGCGTTTTGCCGCCGGCACCGCCGGGGACATAGATCCCGACATTGCGCAGAGGCCGGATCAGCATACCGGTGGTCGTCCCGTCGGCTTTCTGCTCAAACCAGCTGTTTTCCAACTGTTTTTTATGAAAATCACCGATATTGGCGGCCGCTTTTTCAATGGAAGCGAGAAGATCTTTATCAATGGCGGCAAAAGCATCTTCGATCTCCCGTTCGCTGACTTTCAAATCGTATACTTCGCAGCCGTCGAATTTTGCGTTATAGTAGCGAAGGGCATCGTCGCCCTCGGCCCTGACCTTGGCGATGATATCGTTGACGATATCCTCAACGTCGGCGCTGTTGTTTTCTTTGCGCACCTCCAGATATTGCCGA
>CACXDX010000086.1 GCA_902766525.1 uncultured Bacillota bacterium
GATTCGAACCCACGGAACCCGCAAAGGTTCAACGGTTTTCAAGACCGCCTCCTTAAACCACTCGGACACCCCTCCGAGTTGTACTTTTAAAGGTACTTAAATAATATATCAAATATTTTCGGCGATGTCAAGGAAAAAAGAGCATAGTTCTTGGCGTTTTCAGAAAAAATATGGAGAAAGAAATATCCCTTTTCATCCCGAAGAAACAAAACGGAACAAAGAAAAGCCCTTGCCACGGTTTTGTTTCTGTGCTATACTATATTTCGATATCAGCGGGAAACCAACAACGCGAAGTCCTCCTCAGAGAGCCGATGGCGGTGAAAATCGGTGTGGGCGGCTTGTTTTCCGCCCGCTGTCACGATATCCGGTCTTCCCCGTTATCCGATGCTGAGCGGCTTTTTTCAAAGCAAAAAGGGTGGCACCGCGGCAAAGGCTTTCGTCCTCCGTCCCTGTAAATAACAGTGACGGTGTTTTTTTATAAGGAGGAATCATATCATTATGCTCGATCTGAAATTCGTTCGTCAAAACAGAGAACTCGTTGAAAACGCGCTGCGCCGCAGAAATCTCGACCGCAATCTCGATCAATTTGCCGAAATTGACGAAAAGAGAAGGCTCGCTCTGGCAAAAATGGAAGAAATGAAAGCCAGAAACAATGCCGTCTCCAAGGAGATCGGCAAGCGCAAAAAAGCGGGAGAAGACGCCGATGATCTTCTGGAAGAAATGAAAACATTGAAATCTTCCATCAAAGCATCCGAGGAGGAAGTCCGCGTTCTCGAAGACGCGCTGCGCAAGGAATTGCTCTATATTCCCAATATCCCCGATGACAGCGTTCCCGACGGGAAGGACGACAGCGATAACCTGGAGATGAGACGCAGCGGCGAACCGCGCGCTTTCGATTTTGAGCCGAAACCCCATTGGGAAATCGGGGAACAATTGAACATTCTCGATCCCGAACGCGCCGGCAAAGTCACCGGCACCCGTTTTACCTTCTATCGCAGCCTCGGCGCCGGACTGGAGCGGGCCATCATCAACTTTTTCCTCGATACGCACACCGCTCTTCACGGTTATGAGGAACTGTTCCCACCCTACATGGCCAACACCGCCAGTATGACCGGCACCGGTCAGCTGCCCAAATTCGCCGAAGATATGTTCCATATCGAAGGCACCGATTATTACCTGATCCCCACCGCGGAAGTACCGGTAACCAACTATTTCCGCGAAGAGATTTTAGATAATGCGATGCTTCCCAAATATTTCTGCGCTTACAGCGCCTGTTTCCGTGCCGAAGCCGGCGCCGCAGGCAGAGATACCCGCGGTCTCATTCGCCAGCACCAGTTCAACAAGGTCGAACTCGTGAAATTCACACGCCCCGAGGAATCCTGGAACGAACTGGAAAAACTGACCGCCGACGCCGAGCATGTTTTACAGCTTTTGGGTCTGCCTTACCGTGTTGTCACCCTTTCCTCCGGAGATCTGGGCTTCTCTTCGGCGAAGACCTACGATATCGAAGTCTGGATGCCTTCTTTCAACGGCTATCGCGAAATCTCATCCTGCAGCAACTTCCTGGATTATCAGGCTCGCCGGGCCAACATCCGCTTCCGCCGCGACGCCAAAAGCAAACCGGAATTCGTGCATACCTTAAACGGATCCGGCGTTGCCGTCGGCCGCACCGTCGCCGCGATTTTGGAAAATTACCAAACCGCCGAGGGTAAAGTGGTCATTCCCGAAGCGCTGCGCCCCTATATGGGCGGCGCAGAAATCATCGGCTGATCCGTAAATCGCAAAAAACGGCCTTTCCCGGCCGATCTGCCCCTATAGCTCAGAGGATAGAGCAACGGTTTCCTAAACCGTGTGTCGGATGTTCGAATCATCTTAGGGGCGCCATCCTCCCCGCATCGGTCGGGGAGGTTTTTCTTTTTTCAGCATTTTATGCTATACTTTAAAAAACACGTTTTAAACGAAAGAAAGGAGGCCGAGCCATGCGAAAAATCATCGCCGTCATTTTGATCCTGTTTTGTCTCTGGCTGCTGCTGCCGCTTTTAAAAGGCATTGTCCATATCGGTATGATCTATCCCGTTCTGCTGTTGCTGCCGCTGATCTGCGTTTTATTGAAACCCGATCTGATTTCCGCAAGCAAGCGGAAAAAGGCGCTGACGCTGTTGCTCATCTTTGCCTACGCCCTTATCTTTCTGTTTTTCGGCGGTACGCTGCTTGCTCTCGGCGCCGCCGACAAAAATACGCCTCCCGCCGACAGTACCGTCGTCGTCCTCGGCTGCAAAGTCCACGGCACGAAGCCCAGCCGGGTTTTGCTCGATCGCTGCAATGTTGCCGCCGATTATCTCAGGGAAAATCCCGATTCCGTTTGTATCGCCTGCGGCGGCCGGGGAAAAGGGGAAGATATCTCCGAAGCCGAAGCCATCTTCAATGTCCTCACCGCGAAGGGCATTTCTCCCGAACGGATATACCTTGAAGACCGCTCCGTCAACACCGAAGAAAATCTGGCCTTTGCCGCCGAGATCATTTCCGTCGAATCGCTGCCGCGAAACGTCGCCATTGTCAGCGACCGTTTTCATCAGCTCAGAGCGGGCATTATCGCAAAGAGAGCGGGCTTGACGCCCTATGCCGTTTCCGCTTCAACCTATCTGTTCGTTCTGCCGGGCTACTGGGCCCGGGAAGTTTTGGCCGTTTGGGCTGCGATCCTTCCTTTCTGACAAAATATCAGCCCAATCCGATGAAAAATACCCATGACAAATAATTTTATTCATGGTAAGATAATGCGGTATCTTGATGGGAACGATACCGAACCCGCGAAAAGGAAGTGACTGTTCATGCCGGAAGCAGCGGCCAACCGGCCGCCCGAAAATAAAATGGGCTACATGCCCATCCCCGGATTATTGATATCCATCTCCCTGCCGATGATGGCATCGATGCTGGTTTTATCCCTCTATAATATCATCGACAGCATCTTTGTCGGCATGGTTTCCGAAAACGCTCTGGCCGCGGTTTCGCTGGCTTTTCCCATGCAGATGCTGATCATCGCCGTGGGCACCGGTACCGGGGTCGGGATCAATGCCGTCCTCTCCCGTTCTTTGGGCGAGCGCAACTTTGCCCGCGCCGACAAAGCGGCCATGAACGGGATTCTTCTCGCCCTTTTCAGCGCCGCCGTTTTCATCGTGATCGGCCTCACCTGCGTCGAGCCCTTTTTCCTGAGCCAGACCGGCAGCGCCGATCCGGAGATCTACACCTACGGCGTTCAATATCTCACGACCATCCTCGTCTTTTCCGTGCCGATCTTCATTCAAACCGTCTTCGAGCGTTTGCTGCAATCCACGGGGAAGACCTTCTATACCATGATCACTCAGGCCACCGGGGCGATCATCAATATCATTCTCGACCCCTTCTTCATTTTCGGTATCGGTTTCTTCCCCCGCCTTGAAGTCTTGGGCGCTGCCATCGCCACCGTCTGCGGCCAGGTCATTGCCGCGTCTCTCGCCATCTTCTTCAATCTGCGCTTCAACACCGAACTGACTCTGCGGCTGAAAGATTTAAAACCCGACTGGCCCATGATCGGCACCATTTACAAAGTCGGTTTCCCCTCCATCATCATGGCCGCCGTAGGCAGCGTGATGAATTACGGCATGAACCTGATTCTCATGGGCTTTTCTTCTACCGCCGCCGTCGTTTTCGGAGTCTACTTCAAACTGCAGAGTTTCGTCTTCATGCCCATCTTCGGTCTCAACTCCGGCGTCGTGCCCATCGTCGCTTACAACTACGGCGCGGGCAAACGTTGGCGCATCAACGCCACGATCAAACTGGCCATCCTTGTGGCCGAATGCATCATGGCCGTCGGCGTCATCGTTTTCATGACTGTTCCCGAAACGCTGCTGTCCATGTTCTCCGCCTCCGATCAAATGATTGCCATGGGCGTCCCGGCGCTACGCATCATCTCTTTGAATTTTCTCATCGCCGGGATCTGTATCATCATCGGCAGCGTCTTTCAGGGGCTGGGGAACGGCGTTTACAGCCTGATCGTTTCCGTCATGCGTCAGCTCGTCGTTTTGCTGCCGGCGGCGTTCCTGCTCGCCCGCTTTTTCGGTCTTTCGGCTCTTTGGTGGGCTTTCCCCATATCCGAATTGATGAGCCTTGCCGCATCCCTCTTTTTCTTCTTCCGCATCAAGAAAAACGTTCTCGATCATATTCCCTTGGGAAATTAAACGCCCAAAAACCGTATCCGGAACAATCAATCGGAAAGGGGACACACAGCACAGCTGTTGTGTCCCCTTCGTTTTTCCTGTCATCCTGAGCTTTTTTCTACCATTCTTATTCAACGGGGACAGACTTTTTTGTCTGTCCCCATTTATCGGTTCTTATTCTTCCGCCAATTCCGCTTTCACTTTCTTTCCGTTTTTCGCCTTGCAGATCAGCTGCGTCATCGTGCCCATCGGGCAGAAAACGCACCAGGATCGCGGCTTGAACAAAACCATCACGATGAGACCGATCAGCGTGGATGTCAGCATGATGCCGTAAAACCCGAAGGCAAACTGGGGCACCCAGGCGCCGACAACGGCGTCGCCGTGATAGGCCCAATGCCAGGGGACCTTAAAGGTCCAGAAGAGCTTAACGGCCTGTTTCAGCGTGGCGCCGGCAAAGACAAGATACGTATTCCAGAGCATCTGGAAAAACATAATGAAGAAAAAGATCAAAAAACCGTAGCGGAATCCTTTCGATTTCAGCCAGCCCGGCATATCCTTTTTTCTTGAGAGGCCGAAGCGGCCGCCCAGCAGTGCAAAAAACTGACCGCGGTCGCAATAGCGGTTGCAAAAAGCTTTGCTGCCGCCGATGATGGCGATGAGCAGCGGCAAAAAGAAGCTGATCAGGCCGAGCCAGGCAAACATGATATTGAAAAATCCCAAAGTAAAATAGACGATGGTGCAGATCCAAAGATAATCATACCAGTGTTTTTTCGGGGTCATGCGCTTCTCACCTCCAATCGGATCAGTGAGGCGGGGCATTCCTTCGCGCACTTTCCGCAGCCGACGCAGCGGCTGAGATCGATCTTGGCATAAATGCCGCAGCGAATGCCGATCGCTTCTTTGGGGCAGACCTTGCGGCAGCAGCCGCAGGCCACACAATTTGCGATATCGACAACAGCGTGTTTCTTTGACATAGGTTCAACTCCTAATCGGTTGAATTAATTTTTTAAAGTTCGATGATACCTTCGTAATCTTTTTTGGCGTCGCCGGTCATCAAAATACCGTCGTCACTGTAACGAATCACAAGATCGCCGCCTTTGAGCTTCACCGTGATATCCGCGTCCTTATCGCAAAAGCCGTTGACCACGGCGGCCACCGCGGCGGCACAGGCGCCGCTGCCGCAGGAAAGGGTTTCACCGCTGCCGCGTTCCCAAACGCGCATACGCAGACGGTTTTTGCCGAGCACCGAAACGAATTCGGTATTGACCCGTTCGGGGAAGAGACGGTGATTTTCAAAGCCGGGGCCGATCCTTCTCAAATCGAGGCTGTGGATATCATCCATAAACACAACACAGTGCGGGTTGCCCATGGAAACACAGGTCACTTCATATTTCACATCGCCCACCTTCAGTTCCTGACCGATCACGGCGCCGTTCTTATTGGCTTTGAGCAATGTCGGCACGGCGACGGGATCAAAGATCGCCTTCCCCATATCCACGGTAACGCTGTCAACAACACCGCTCTGAGGATAGAGGCGGGCCTTCCGCGGGCCGCTGGCCGTTTCGATGATCATATCCCGTTTTTCCACGATCTTATTTTCATAAAGATATTTGGCCACGAAGCGCAGAGCGTTGCCGCAGATCATCCCTTCGGTGCCGTCCGTATTGTATTGGGTCATTTTGGCGTCGCAGGTATCGGAAGCGGAGATCAGGATCAAGCCGTCGCTGCCGATGCCGGTATGACGATTGGCCAGCGCCACCGCCGCCGATTCCGGCGCGATGATTTCCCTGTCAAAGCAATCGAAATAGAGATAGTCGTTGTTGCAGCCGCGCATCTTCACAAAGGGAACCTTCGTCCGTTCTCTCCGCAATTCGTTGATGTTCACCAGTTCCATGGTTTTCTGAGAATAGCGGCTGTTCAAGCTGTCAATCAGCGCGTTGGCCGTATCCATCGAAGTCAAACAGGGGATCGCCCGTTCCACCGCTTTGCGGCGGATCTTAACACTGTCTCTCGCCGGCAGACGCCCCTTCTTCGATGTGGAGATCACATATTGGATGCGGCCGCTTTCCAGCAGCTCCATAAGGCCGTCGCCGTCGCTGATCTTGGGCACGGTGGTCACATCCATACCGGCGTTAAACAGCGCCCGCGCCGTTCCTCTCGTCGCGTAGAGGTTGAAGCCGCTTTCATAGAATTTTCTGGCCACATCGACCATATCACCTTTATCGCTGTCTCTGACGGTAATGAAGACGCCGCCCTTTTTGTCCATGCGGTAATTCGCGGCGACAAGGCCTTTATACAGCGCTTCCGTCAGCGTTCTGCCGATACCGAGGACTTCCCCGGTGGATTTCATTTCCGGTCCGAGCTGGGTATCGAGGTCCGCCAGCTTTTCAAAGGAGAAGACGGGAACTTTAACGGCAAAATAGGGAACGGAGCGGAAAAGGCCGGTACCGTAGCCCAGATCTTTGATTTTTTCTCCCAGCATGGCTCTGGTGGCAATATCCACAACAGGCAGCCCCGTCACCTTGGAGATGTAAGGGACCGTGCGGGAAGAGCGAGGATTGGCTTCGATCACATAGAGTTCATTGGCGTAGATCACATATTGAATGTTCAATAATCCCATCGTATTGAGGCTCTTCGCGATTTTTTCCGAAGCGGAGATCAGCTGTTCCGTCATGGGCCCCGTCAAATTAAAGGCCGGATAAGCGGCGATGGAGTCCCCGGAATGGACCCCCGCCCGCTCAATATGTTCCATGATACCGGGCACGAGGATATCTTCGCCGTCGGAAATGATATCGACTTCCACTTCCACACCCATAAGATAGGCGTCGATGAGCACGGGATTTTCGATGCCCTGAGCGAGGATGATCTTCATATATTCTTTCACGTCCTCATCGTTGAAGGCAATGATCATATTCTGACCGCCCAAAACGTAAGAGGGACGAAGCAGCACCGGATAGCCGAGACGATCGGCGGCTTCCAGCGCTTCTTCGCAGGTCATCACCGTTTCACCCTTGGGGCGCTTGATGCCGTGCTCCTCGAGGATGGCGTCAAAGCGTTCCCGGTCTTCGGCGATGTCGATGCTGTCAGCCTGAGTTCCGAGGATTTTTTCACCCCGCTCGTCGAGGTATTTGGTGAGCTTGATGGCGGTTTGACCGCCGAAAGCGACGACAACGCCGTCGGGTTTTTCGGTATCGAGAATATGGCCGACGTCTTCACCGGTAAGCGCTTCAAAATAGAGGCGGTCGGCGGTATTGAAGTCCGTGGAGACCGTTTCCGGATTGTTATTCACCAAAACGACCTCGTAACCGGCTTCCTTCAGCGTCCATACGCAGTGCACCGAAGCATAGTCAAATTCGATCCCCTGACCGATGCGGATGGGACCGGAACCGAAAACGACGATTTTTTTCTTGCCCCGATCATGCTCGGCAATGAATTCCTCGGCTTCGTTTTCTTCATCAAAGCTGCTGTAAAAATAGGGCGTCTCGGCGTTGAATTCTCCCGCGCAGGTATCGACCATCTTATAGACGGCATGAGCTTTATTCTTGATTTTCTGACCGGAAAGCTCCTCGATGGTCTCATCGAGGAAACCCATTTTTTTGGCGCTCATATAGAGCTCATCCGTAAGCTCCGCTTCGGCCAGTTTCTTTTCCATATTAACGAGATTTTCCATCTTGGCCAAAAACCAAACGTCCATTTGATTCCATTGGTTGATCTCGGTGGGAGAATAGCCGCGTTTCAGCGCTTCATAAATGGCGAAAAGGCGTTCGTCCGTCGCTTCGGAAGCGGCTTCCTTCAACGCTTCATCATCGTATTCTCCCATTTTTGCCATCGTCAGCGTTTTCTGGCCGATTTCCGCGCCGCGGATCGATTTCATCAGCGCCTGTTCAAAGGTGGGAGCGATGGCCATCACTTCCCCGGTGGCCTTCATCTGCGTGCCGAGGCTGCGCTTGGCATAGACGAATTTATCAAAGGGCCAGCGCGGCATTTTGACTACCGTATAGTCGATGGTCGGTTCAAAGCAGGCGAAGGTTTCCCCGGTGATCTCATTTCTGATCTCGTCGAGATGGTAGCCGATGGCCACCAGCGCCGCCGTGCGGGCAATGGGATAACCCGTCGCCTTACTGGCCAGCGCCGAAGAACGGGAAACGCGTGGATTGACCTCGATCACGGCATATTCAAAGGAATTGGGCTCCAGGGCAAACTGGCAGTTGCAGCCGCCGTTCACGCCGAGGGCGGAAACGATCTTCATCGAAGCGCTGCGCAGCATCTGATATTCCTTATCCGAAAGCGTCACCGCAGGCGCGATAACGATGGAGTCCCCGGTATGTACGCCAACGGGGTCGATATTTTCCATGGAGCAGATCGTGACCACGTTATCGGCCTCGTCCCGCATCACTTCAAATTCAATTTCCTTCCAGCCGGCAACGGAACGCTCGATCAACACCTGATGGATCGGAGAAGTCCGAAGACCGTTTTCGGCGATTTCCTTCAGTTCCTCTTCGTCGTGGGCCATGCCGCCGCCGCTGCCGCCCAAAGTGAAGGCGGGTCGAACGATAACGGGATAGCCGATCTCATCGGCAAAGCGCAGTGCCGCGGCGACGTCATTGACGACGAGAGAGGGAATGATCGGCTGACCGATCGATTCCATGCAGTCTTTAAAGCTCTGGCGGTCTTCGGCCTTATCGATGGTTTCGAGATCGGCGCCGAGCATCGTCACGTTTTCTCTTTCAAAGAAACCGTCCTTCGCCAGCTGCATACCGAGGGTGAGACCGCTTTGACCGCCCAAAGCGGAGAGGAAGCCCTGCGGTTTTTCCTTGCGGATGATGCGTTTCACCACTTCCGGCGTGAGCGGTTCGATATAGATCTTGTCCGCCATCACATGGTCCGTCATGATCGTGGCCGGATTGGGGTTGATCAAAACAACTTCCAGACCTTTTTCCTTCAGCGCCCGGCAGGCCTGGGTTCCGGCATAGTCAAATTCAGCGGCCTGACCGATAACGATGGGGCCGGAACCGATAACCAAAACTTTTTTGATATCTTTATTTTGAGGCATTGTCTTTACCTCCTTTCGCTGCGTCGATCATCTCAATGAAACGGTCAAAAAGGAAACAGGGATCGTGCGGGCCCGATGCGGCTTCCGGATGAAACTGCACGGAGAAAGCCGGCATATTTTTATAGCGCAACCCTTCGCAGGTGCCGTCGTTGACGTTCTCATAGCTCAATTCCGTATTTTCGGGCAAGCTGTCACCGTCCACGGCATAACCGTGATTTTGGCTGGTGATAAAGATTTTTCCGGTTTCCAGATCGCGCACAGGCTGATTGCCGCCGCGGTGGCCGTATTTCAGCTTTATCGTTTTCGCGCCCTGGGAGAGAGCCAAAAGCTGGTGACCGAGGCAAATGCCGCAGGTGGGGATCTTCTTCTCCGCCCAGAGGCCGATTTCTTTAATGATCTCGGGATTATCTGCGGGATCACCGGGGCCGTTGGAGAGCACCAGACCGTCAACATCGAGGGCGGCGATCTCTTCGGCGCTGCTGTCGGCCGGAACGCTGATCACTTCGCAGCCGCGTTTTTTCAGCTCTTTCACGATATTGTATTTCACGCCCAGATCCCAAAGGGCAATGCGACAGCGGATTTCGCCTTCGGGCTTTTCGATGATGTTTTCCGCAGCCGTCGTCGCTTCCACACCGTCTTTAATTTGATAAGCGCGAATCTTTGCCAATTTTGCTTCCTTATCCTCAAGGGAATCGGTGATCATACCGTTCATCAC
>CACXDX010000087.1 GCA_902766525.1 uncultured Bacillota bacterium
AATAAAAAGCGATTTCGTTATTTGAACGAAATCGCTTTTTTGAATGATTTGGGAAGTATAATAGCGATTATTTATGTGAAATACGGATCAATCACGAAATTTGTCGAAAAGTGCATCGCCGAGAATGTCCGTATTGCGCGGGACGGCGCGGAAATCAGGATATAAGAAAAGCTTTCGAAGTTATCAGGCCCGGAAGCTTTTTATTCTATTTTATCCGCTTTCCGAAATCATACGCTTTTTCAAGTGCTGTTTTCTTGATCGCTGCTTCACCCGGATCGGAAATACCGCCGCAGAAAAGAGAATCGACAAGTGTTGCTTTCTCAAAGCAATCCACCCAGCCCCGCAAACCGGTCAATGCCTTTTCCGGTGTCTTTTCTTCGTCCTCCGCTGCGGTCGTCAGCATATAGATATTACGGAATCGGTAATCCGACGGATAAAGAGGATTCAGGCGGTCGAGGAGTGTTTTCATCTGCCCGCTCATTTCATAGTAATAGATCGGCGTGGCAAAAACGAGAGTGTCCGCATTTTTGACCTTTTCGGCTATTTTGTTGGCATCATCTTTCAGCACACACTTTTCAGTCTGCTGACAGGCAAGACAGCCGAGGCAGAACTTGATTTCCTTATCCTTTAGACTGATATGTTCCACTTCGTGACCTGCATCTGTCGCTCCGGCGATGAGTTGTTCGGAGAGTATATCCGAATTGCTTTTTGCCCTGAGGCTCGTTGTGATAACAAGAATTTTGCTCATTTTATTCTCCTTTGTATGAAATCGTTATTGTTACATTGCCGTTGCCCAGCAGTTCCGCCATTTCATCGGCGTTCTTGTCCGTTATTTTGCCGAGCCGTGTGTAAGCCCATGAATTTGAGCCGTAAAACAGGACGATCCGGTTTCCGGAGTACAGCATAATGTCTCCGGCTTCCGCGGTTGTCTGTTCATCATTTCGCGGTAAGCTTATACCCGCTGAACCGACCTGTTCAAAACCGCCGTACATGGACATATCGATCCTGATCGGTTTTTCTTCGGCCAGATCAATAAGGGCGCTTACAGACTCGTTATCTTCCCATTCAACAGAGACCTCTGTATTGTCGATCAACAGGCACAATGTTTTCTCCGGACCGGTTTCTCCCATATCATTTATCCATTTTTGCAGATCGGATTCGGCAACATTGCCGGAAAAACGTTTTCCCGACCGCCACGTTCCGCTTCCGGCCTGTTCGGCAAGGGCATCATCGCTTTGTCCGATATCGACGGAGCCGGAAGTACAGAACGGAATAACCGTGATTCCCGTAAAGTCGTGATTTTCCACAAAGGTGCTGAGAATACGCGGAGCTTGGCCCCACCAAATCGGGTATCCGAGAAAAACCGTCGTATAGCCGTTAAGCAATATTTCTTTCGCTATCTCCGGCCGTGCATCGGGATCGTTCTGTTCCTTTGATGTCCGGCTGTCGGGGTCGTTGTAATTCAGATCTTCTGCGGAATAAGGCCGAGCCGGAATTATTTCTATGATATCGGCGCCGGTCAAAACGGCAATTTTGTCGGCCACAGCTTTTGTTGTTCCCGTAGCGGAAAAGACAACGACCGCAATTTTTGTGTCCTTTTTATACGGAGGATCCTTCTGATCTGTTTCCTTTGTCGACTCTGTGAACTGATCCGGTGAGATCCCGCCGTCATTTGCGGCATTTGAGTCGGAAGCAGTATTCAGCACTGCCTGTCCGCCTCCGCAGCCGGCAAGGCAGATAAGCAAAATGATCCCGATAAACAGTGTGATCCGCTTATTAAATCTCATACGCTTACCCTTATTTCAAATACTGTTCAAAGAAACGCTGAATTTTGTCAAACGGAATTGCGTCTTTATCGCCGCCGTCATAGAGATCGGTATGAACGGCATCGGGAATAATCATCAATTCTTTGTTATCTGTATACTTGCTGTCTTTCGTCATGTCGGTATAGGCGTCACGACTGAAATAGCAGGAATGAGCATTCTCGCCGTGAATCAGAAGAACAGCGCTGCGTATTTCGTTACTGTATTGAAGGATCGGCTGATTGACAAAGGATTCGCAGCCGATGATGTTCCAGCCGCCGTTGGAATTCAGGGAGCGGGGATGATAGCCGCGTTCGGTTTTATAGTAGTCGTAGTAGTCTTTCACAAAGAAAGGCGCATCCTCCGGCAGGGGATCGACTACGCCGCCACCGAGCTTATACTCGCCGTTTTTTAAATCATCCAACCGCTGAGCGCACATGGCAGCTTTCTTTTGATACCGTGCTTCTTCATCGTTTTCAGAATCAAAGTATCCATTTGCGTTTACACGGGTCATATCATACATGGTGGATGCAACCGTTGCCTTGATACGGGTATCCAGCGCGGCGGCATTGACAGCCATACCTCCCCATCCGCAGATGCCGATGATGCCGATCCGGTCCGGATCTGCTTTTTCATGAAGAGAAAGGAAATCCACCGCGGCCATGAAGTCTTCGGTATTGATATCGGGAGAAGCCATATAACGGACGTTCCCGCCGCTCTCGCCGGTAAAGGACGGATCAAATGCTACAGTGAGAAATCCGCGTTCCGCCATTGTCCGGGCATATAAACCGGAGCACTGTTCTTTAACTGCACCGAAGGGACCGGATACGGCGACGGCGGGGAGTCTGCCTTCTGCGTTTTTCGGGATATACATATCCGCTGCCAGCGTAATGCCATAGCGGTTTACAAAGGTAACCTTGCAGTGATCGACTTTGTCGCTCTTGGGAAATGTCTTGTCCCATTCTTGTGTAAGTTTGAGTTCTTCCTTTCCGATCATTTCTGAAAATCCTCCGTAAAAAAGTGATTGTGTTTTAAAAAGAGATTGTTTTTTCTGCCACATCGTGGTACAATCATATTGTAGTACCTAAACCTGACTTTAGGTCAAGGATTATTTTTTAATTAGGGAGTAATTTTTTATGTACACGATAGGACAGGTTTCGGAGATGTTCAATCTCCCGATCTCAACCCTCCGCTATTATGACAAAGAAGGGCTTTTCCCGTCAATGCAGAGGCAATCCGGCATCCGGCAATTCGGTGAAACAGAAGTTGAGGCACTTCGCGTTATCGAATGTTTGAAGACTTCCGGTCTTGAAATTAAGGATATCAAGAAGTTTATGGAATGGTGCGTGGAAGGACCGGCCACCTACGCACAGAGAAAAGAACTGTTTGAGACGCGGAAAACCGCCGTGGAAGCTGAAATGATACAGCTTCAAAAAACGCTGGATATGCTGAGATTCAAATGCTGGTATTATGAAACGGCTATTCAAGACGGAAATGAGGACAGACTCAATGATCTGATGCCGAATGATTTACCGGCGGACATACAAAAACTTTATAATAACGCGCATTCATAAATCAAAACCAGCATCCCCGATACAGCATCGGGGATGTTTTTTTGAATCCATTCCCAAAATAAGCCCCTGCAAAAAAATAAACCCTACCGAGGGTAGGGAAAATCAAAAGATATAGGAATAATCGGATTATATTGAATCTCGTGTTTACATTTCGGGCGGCGGCAGCTGATCCGCTGCCATGTTGATCTCCCGGGTGGATTCGTATTCACTGTCGTCGATATCGAATTCGACCCAGAAGCTGACGCCGTCGTCGTGGTTGATCACGCCGCAACGGTTGTTGTGAGCGTCCATAATGGTTTTGACGATGGTCAGACCGATGCCTGTTCCGCCGTACTTGCCGGAACGTGCTTTGTTTCGTTTGTAGAAGCTCAGCCAAATTTTATCGAGTTCATCTTCGGGAATGGGATCACCTTCGTTGAAGACGTTGATGTGCACTTTCTTTTCACGCTGTTCGCTGTCGATGATGATTTTTCCGCCGCTTTTGGTATGGTCTGCCGCGTTGGTAATCAGATTGACGAGAACCTGACCGAGCATATTGCTGTCGGCAAAAATCATGCATTCTTTGACATGACTTTCAATGGATATGCCTTTTTCCTTAAACATCAAACTGAATTTATTGATGATGACGTCGATATAAGAGGATATTTCAAAGGATTCGATCTCGGGTTTGATCTTCCCCAGTTCCAATTCGGACAGACTCAAAATTTGGCGAACGAGTTTATTCATGCGGTCGGCTTCTTCGATGATGACCGATGTGTAAAACTCTCTGTCTTCCGGGCTTTCACTGATGTTTTCTTTCAGGCCTTCGGCGTAGCCCTGAATGATGGCGATGGGTGTTTTCAGATCATGGGAAACGTTGGCGATGAGATTTTGCCGCATTTCATCGATCTGACGTTCCTTTTTAATTTCCTCCTCCAGCTTGGCGTTGGTTTTTTTCAGCTCGACGATGGATTGTTCCAGCTGTTCCGAGAGGATATTGATGTTTCCGCCCAGCTCTCCGATTTCATCGGTGGTCTTGCCGCTGAATTTGTTGGTGAAATTGAGATTGGCCATGCCTTTGGTGATCTCGTTGATTTCCAGGATCGGTTTGACCCAATGACGGGAAATCAGATAGGCGACGATCATGGAGAGGATCAGCGTGATCAGACCGGTTATGACGATAAAGAAACGGCTGTAGTTGATATTGGCTTCGATGGAGGGAACGGAAATACGCAGGACAACGTAAAACATATCGCCGCTCAAGGGGATCTGACCGAGGAGCGTTAAGAAACGATCCTGAGAGTTGGCGTTTCGCTGAGTATAAATGAGGTAACTATCCTGGGCGATCTTCCTACTGTGGGTCTTGATCTCCTGTTCATAAAGGGAAGTATCATCGCTTTCCATGGATTCGGTGATCTTCTGGCGGATACTGCCGTCGGATTCAACGACGAAACCGCTGAGCATATCGAAATTGCTGTTTAAAAACATGATCTGCATGCCGGACGCGGATTCGAATTCCTGGATATTGGCGGAAAGATAACCGTTGTTTTCAATAACTTCACTGCAGATCGTATGATAAGAGTCGGCCAGGGTGTTTTTATTCTGTGCCAGACTGTATTTCCCGTAAAAAAGAATGTGGGCTGTGATCAGAAAAAGAGTGAAGAAAATAATGATGAAGCCAACGGTTAAAAAAAGTTTTGTTTGAATTGAAAATTTCATGAATCAGCCTTCAAAGCGATAGCCGTAGCCACGTACTGTTTCAATAAGATTGCCCTTTTCTCCGAGTTTTGCCCGAAGCTTTTTGATATGCGTATCGACGGTGCGCAAATCGCCGAAGTAATCATAGCCCCAGAGCGCGTTTAAAATCTGTTCGCGGCTTAGGGCGACCTTTTGATTGACGGCGAGATAGACGAGAAGTTCGTATTCTTTGGGACTCAGATCGATGCGTTCACCGTTGATCGTGACGATGCGGGCGACTTCGTCGATGACGAGACCGTTAAAATCCTTCACGGAAGAGGATGACGATTCCGGCTGCTGACGCAGAAGCAGTTTGATTCTGGCCATCAGCACGATGGGGCTGAAGGGCTTGGTGATATAGTCGCTGGCGCCGAGTTCCAGACCGAAAACCTCGTCGCTGTCTTCGGATCGGGCGGTCAGCATAATGACGGGAATGGAGGAATCGAGTTTGCGGATGTGGCGCAAAACGCTCCAACCGTCATATTGAGGCATCATGACATCGAGAATGATGAGACTGAGCTGACCGAGCTTGGTTTCGATGATTTCCATGGCTTCCTGGCCGTCGGCGGCTTCAAAAACGGTATAACCTTCTTTGGTCAGAAAATCTTTGACCAGTCTTCTCATTCTTTGTTCATCTTCAGCAATTAGGATATTCATAAAAATATGCCTCCGTTTAACAGAAATTCAGTATTTGTTCATGGTTTTTTCCATTATGCAAGAAAGCTGTGAACATCCCGTGTTGTTCAGCGCAAAATTTCGTATAAATCAGCTATGACCCTCAGCGGCGCGGCGGGCGGCGGTGACTGCGGTCTGCTTTTGAGGAAAAACCGGTTTCGTTCCGGTTTTTTTGACCCGCATGATAATCTTCGGATCTGCTGCTTTGTGCGGTGTTCTTACTGCCCCTGCGCCGCTTATTGCCGGTGCCGTCTGAGCGGGAAGTTCTTCTCTTCACTTTCTCTCTTTCTTTTTTCGCCGTTTTGCGGATACGGGCGGAGAAAGCACGCGCTTTGTTTTTGCCCGGACCGAAATAGCGTCGGATCAGCAGCACGATAACAATCATAATGATGACGGCGCCCAAAATCGCTAAGATCACCAGCATGACATCGCCGACGGTGCGCTCATTGCGTTCGTAAAAGGAGATCGTGGTGATCGGTCCGGCGTAAGCGACTTCTTCGGGAAGAGATAGGGTAACGGTGCCGCTGAGATAACCGTTTTCCGTGTAGGCAATGGCGGCGTCGAGATCGCCGATTTCATAATCATCGGGGATCAGCACATCGAACCTGCCGGTAAAGGCAAGATCTCCGCCGGCAATGCGAGAAGAAAGCAAATGATCGAGATCGCGCTGTTCGATGGTTTCCTTATGCCATTTGTAAAATCCGAAATTGAGCAGTGCCTGAATATCATCGCTGAGAACGTTTTCGTCACCGTTCATGACCACGGCAACAAGGGTCCGTTCGTCATTCCGGGCGCAGACGACCATGTGATATTTTTCAACATTGCTGTTATAGGCGTTGTATCCGCCGATAACGCCGGAATATAGGATACTGCCGTTTAAAAAAGGATTCGTTGTTTTGATCGTGGTCTTTGCGGCGGATGACGTCGGGACGCCGCCGGTTGAGGATTCGGATACCGAAGCATCATCATCACCTCCACCGTCATTTTCATAGACAGCTACATCATCTTCGGAATTGTATTCGGTTTCCGTATCGTTCCCGTCGCTTTCGTCGGAAGCGTCGACTTCCGCGGAAGTACTTTCTTCGTTTTTCTTCTTTTTATCTTTGTAGTCGGCCTGATGGGTATTGATGTTTTCGGATGATACGTTGATGACATGGCTGTCGGCGGCAAAAAGGGTGGCGAAGGTCTTATGGCGCAATCCTGCCTGAAGCAGACGGGCCAGGTCGAGAGGGCTGCATTGCTGCGTATCGTAAAAATGACCGTCGGAGTTGGTCGCCTTCATGGTGGTGGCATGCAGCTTCGAGGCGGTTTTATTCATTTCCTTGACATAGGCCTCAATGGCAGCCTCGGTTTTTTTATAATCATTTAGTTTTTGATATTCTTCGCTGCTTGTGTCGAGAAGTGTTTGACCGAGATTTTCGGCGACCACATTGGCGGCGTCGTTATAGTTGCCGAGGTATTCGGCATAGAGCATTTCATCGAGGGAAACGATTTGTCCCTCTTTCAAACCGAGATAAGGCGGTTCCTGATTGTATACAAGCGCGTTTTTGGTGACGACCAGTTCTTTGGGGGCATTTTCAAACTGGAGCGCGGTGATGATATTCAGCAGCTTGTTAAAGTCACCGTCGGGGGCGAGGGTATAAGGATTTTTGCCGTACAGGATCTGGCCCGTTTCCACATCAAAAACGATGGCGTTGTCGCTGTTGATCTCGATCGCCGCCGATAAAGCCGCGGGCTGAGTAAAAAAAGTGAATATGAAAACAGACAGAATCGTTAAAACAATTTTTTTCATGTAGGACTCCGAATTCGGAACAAAATTTCTTATCTTATAGTATAAACGAAAAACATCTATTTGACAAATAGAAATTGAGAGAAATTACGACGCGGAGAAGGAAAAAAAGCCTTGTTTCCCGAAATATTAATAAATCGATTATAAAAAAAGGAGTCGGCTATGGCTTGTCGCTTGATTATAGGCCGCAGAGACAGCGATCGCACCGCCTCGCTGTATGAAGCCATCTTTCGCGGCCTCGATAAAGGGAAAAAAGTATATTTGATCTTGCCCGAACAGGCAACTTTTCTGCACGAACGGCAGATTGAGCAAATGAGAGGAGAAAGAAGCCTTTGGAATCTGGAGATCACTTCTTTTCGTCGGCTTGCCGAACGTCATATTCTTGAACCGTCCCTTGACGGTCTCGGTCGTTCGCTGCTTATTTATGATATTTTGGCCGAAAATAAAGATCGTTTTGCGGCGCTGAAACCGAAAGATATCAGTGTCGGTTTTATCAACGATATCGACGCCGTACTGAAAGAGATCTCCATGAACGGTCTCGATGCCGGATTTCTGCGGGAGAAAGCCGAGGAACTGGCTGAAGAAAACGGCGGCGCGGATCTGGCGGATAAGCTGAATGATCTGGCTTTGATCAGGGAACTTTTTGAAGAGCAGGGTATGGAGGATGAAAACGGCCGTCTTTTCGGCTTTGCCTCATGGATCCGCGGAGAACAAAAGTTCGCCGATTCGCTTTTCTGTTTCGATGATTTCTTTGATTTCACCGCCGCGGAATACGCTGTGATCGAAGCGCTGTTTGATATCGGTATCGATGCGGTATTTTCCTTTCTCTGTGACCGCGGAGAAACGGTTTTCGCCAAAACCGAGGATGCCGTTTCCCGTCTCATCAAAATGGCCTCAGCCGTGAACGTTCCTCTCGATATAGAGAATCTTCCTTCTTTAAGGAAGGACGACGCCCTTTCTTATCTGGAAAAAAACTATTTCCTGCCGGGCCGCAAACGTTATGAAAATAACTGCGATGACCTGACCCTGATTGCCGCCGATGACCAGCGCGGGGAAATTTGTGCCTTTGCCCGGATCATCGCCGATCTCGCGCTGGACGGCGCTTCTTTTTCCGATATCGGTATCTGTTTTCGCGATATCGGCGCTTATCAGCGCCATATAGAGGAATATTTCGATCTGTACGATATTCCCTATCATATCGACAGCGCCGTTTCTTTGATCACACACCCCGTCTATCATTACGCTTCGTCGCTGCTGCGCCTCGTCAATGAGGAATGGTCCTATCCGTCTTTTTTCGCGCTGCTGAAGACGGGGCTCTTCCCCGTTGACGAAGATGATTGCGATCTGCTGGAAAATTATTGTCTCTGCCATGCCATCAAAGGCAATCGTTTTTATCAAAAAAAGCCCTGGCCTTATCAGGATGAATGGGAGCACGAAGACAGGGAGTATATCGACACGGTTCGCCGCCGTATAGTTGACCTGCTGCTCCCTGTAACAAAGAAGATCGGGAAAAAAGACAGCGTATATCAATACGCAAAAATCCTCTGGCATTTTCTGGAAGTCAGCCGCTGTGCCGAAACGATTGAGAGCTGGTGCGCCGGGGAAGAGGAAAGGGGAGATTTGAAGAAAAGCGCGGAACTTTCCGCCGGTATGACGGCTTTTGCCGATTTGCTGGATCAGATCGTTGCCGCCTTCCCCGATCGAGAATTTACCCTCGCCGAATTCTCCGAGCTTTTAAAGATGGGAGCCGCCGCCGTTACGGTGCGCACCATTCCGGCGGAACTGGATTCCGTGGAAATATCCGTCCTCGGTTTAAGCCGTCCGACACGAAAGAAATATTTATTCATCGGCGGCGCCAATGAGGATGTTTTTCCCGCCTCCCTCGATCACGGCGGCCTTCTCAACAACACCGACAGAGATATGCTGAAACGTCATGCCGAAAACTGGGTTCAGGATAAGACCTTTTATTTCGAAAGCGAACAGCTTCTGGTCTATCAGGCTCTGACCACGGCTTTGGAAAAGATCTGGGTCTCTTACGCATTGTGGCGGGACGCGGAAAAGTGTTATCCCTCTACGCTGGTTTTAAATCTGAAACGGATGTTTCCGAAAATGCGGGAGATCAAATTTCATCATGATTCTCTTTCGGGTCTTTTTTCCTCTCCCGAAGAGCTTTTGGCTGAGCTGCCTAAAGCTCTCAGAGATAACGATGATGAAGAATGGGTTCAAATCAGGGATTTTCTTTTGGCTGATCCCGCCTATGCCGAACGGACAAAGTTTTTGCTGCGGTCTTTGGATTACAGCGGTGAAAGTCAGCGGCTCCTGCCGGATTTGCTGAAAAGCTATCCCAAATCGAAGCTTGCTTTGAGTGTCAGTTCCATCGGTCTCTTTCGGCAGTGTCCCTTCGCCTATTTTTCGCGTTACGGTCTGAAACTGAACGAGCGGAAAATTCTTCGTTTCGAACACGCCGATCTCGGCAACGTTCTCCATGATACTCTTCGCGAAATCATGGAAACGCTGAAAAATCACGGGGAAGATCTATACACGGTCTATCCTCGCGATCCCGAGCGGATCAATGGCTTCATCGAAGAACTTGTCGCGGAAAAAATCGCTGTTTTCGCTCAGGACAATCTTTTCCCCGAAGAATATCTCGCTTATATCAGCAGACTGCACGCAGAAAATGTGCGTCTCGTTGTGGAAATGATCGTGCGCCAGGCCGAGGCCGGAGATAAATTCCTGCCCCGTTATTGGGAAATTCCCTTCGGCGACGGTCAGGATCTGCCCGCCTATGTTATTCCCATCGATGACGCGGACAGGGAAATACGACTCCGCGGTGTGATCGACCGCGTCGATTTCGCCGAAAAGGACGGCGAGCGATATCTGAGGATCGTCGATTATAAAAGTTCGGATAAAAAGCTCAGGCTCGAGGATATTTATTACGGCACCATGCCGCAGCTTCCCGTTTATATGATGGTGATGGAAAATCAGTCCTCCGCTTATCCCTCCGGTATTTTTTACCAGACCATGAAAGACGCCTTCGTCGATGACGGTAAAACGCTGCCCGAGGAAAAAATCAAAGAAGGCCTTGATAATGAGATGGCGCTTAAGGGGTATATCATTGACACCGGCGACAGCGAACAATGCTATGCTCCCCGGACGAAAGCCGACATTTTATCGGAAAAGGAATACCGGCTGATGCGCCGTCATACGGAGCGCTTGATCTACCGCTGCGGCAAGGAAATCTTCGCGGGCAAAACCGAGATCCGTCCTTATGTGAAAAGTTACGACGGTTCCGCCGGCAGCTGTGATTTTTGTCCCTATGGCCCTGTCTGCGGTTATGAACCCGGGATCATGGGGAAGGAAGATCGCCTTAAAAAGATGAGCCCTGCCGAAGCGATCACAAAAATGGAAGCGGAGGACGCGGGAAAATGAATTATACCGATGAACAAAAAAAAGCGATCGGTGCCCGGAACACGAACATTCTCGTTTCCGCCGCCGCCGGCAGCGGCAAGACCGGTGTTCTCACCGAACGGGTCATTTCCCGTCTCGAGGACGGAGATAACATTGATGAACTGCTTATTCTGACCTTTACCCGGGCCGCCGCAGGGGAAATGAAAACGAGGATCAGAGATAAGATCGCGAAACGTTTGGAAAATGATGATAAGAAAAAACAGCCCTTCTGGCAGCATCAAACGGATCTGCTGGGTGACGCATCGATCACGACGATTCACTCTTTCTGTACCAAGCTGCTTCGCCGCCATTATCATCTGCTGCCCGGTCTCGACCCCCAATACCGCATTGCCAAAGAGAACCGCATCAAACAAATGAAAGATGATCTGCTCCGCGTGATTCTCGAGGAACGTTATACCGATCCCGACAAGCAACGCAGAGAACGCTGTTTTGATCTCCTCGATCTATACGGTTCCCGCCTCAATGATGACAATCTCAAAAAAATCATCTTTGCCCTGCTGGATTTTGCCGCTTCCCGGGGTGAGCCCGTGGAATGGTTGGAAAAGGCATTAAAACGTTTCGGTGATCTTGATTTCTGGCATGACGCCGCTCTCGCCGAAGGCAGGGAAGCCGTTGCTCTCGCGCTTCGGGAAATCGAAGACGATCTTGAGACTTTAAAGCGTTTCGGCGGCTCCGACGGCTGCATCACGACGCTGGAGAAAGATATCGAGATATTGACGCCTTATTTAACCGCTGAGTGGGATGATTTTCCCGCCAAGATCACTTTTGCGAAAAAAAAGCCGAAAAAGAAAGATGATGATATTCATCTCGATGAGTTCTGCAAGGCGCGGCGCGAAGCCAGAAAAAAATATTTGAATAATAAGATTTTACCGCTTTTCGGGCGGTCTTTCCGTGATTACGCCGAAGATATCACCGCGGTATTTCCGGCTCTGAAAACGCTTGTGGAAATCACCGAAGAACTTTGGACGCGTTTTCAAAATGAAAAATTGAAACGATCCCTTCTCGATTTCAATGATCTCGAATATTATACGTTAAAGCTGCTGACGGAAAACCCCGCTTTATCCGAAGAGTACAAAGCCTTCTTCAAAGAAGTGCTCATCGATGAATATCAGGATATCAATCCGCTGCAGGATAAAATTTTAAGACTTCTGGCCGGAGAAGGCCGTCTCTTTATCGTCGGTGACGTGAAGCAAAGCATATACGGTTTCCGCAACGCCGATCATACGCTGTTTAAAGAGCGTGCCCAATCGTATCGGGAGGGAGAGGCCAACGAAAACGGAGAACTGATCCGGCTCAATCGCAATTTCAGATCCCGTTCGGAGATCCTCTCTTTGACCAATGCCGTTTTTTCCTCTTTGATGAATGAAGATGTCGCGGGTATTCCCTACGGTGAAGAGGAAAAACTGCGTTACGGCGCTGAAAACTATAAGGAAAAAGACGACTGCGATGTGGAATTTGTCGTGATCGACCGCAGTGAAAAAGGTGATGACGGAGATGTTGACGGCGACGACGCATTCCTCTGTCAGGGCAGATATATCGCGGAGCGGATCGAAGCGATGATGACTTCGGGTTTTACGGTCACAGAGAAGGAGGAAATGCGGCCGCTGCGTTACGGGGATATAGCCATTTTGATGCGATCTGCCGTAAAATCGGCCGATCTTTTGGCTGAAGGGCTGAGGGAGCGGAACATTCCGGTTTTAACACCTTCTGAGACCGGCTTTCTTTCGGGACGCGAAGGGAAATTGCTGATCGCTTTTTTAAATGTTTTGGACAACCCCCTGCAGGATATTCCTTTGGCTGCGCTGATGCGTTCACCTTTCTTCGGCTTCGATGAAAATGAACTCCTCGATCTGTCTTTGAAGCGGGACGGGAAAAAGCTTTGGCAGGTTGTTCTGCACGCCGAGGAATATGATTTTACGATCGTGTCTTTGGCGAAGATCCGATCTTTCCGCCGGGAAATCATTTCCTGGCGTCAACGGGCCAAGGTGCTGCCCGTCGGTGATCTCGTTTCTCTGCTTTTCAGAAACTACGATTATCCGGCATTTTGGGGCGGATTGCCCGACGGCAAAAGACGCAAGCTGAATCTGCGTTTCCTGGCAGAGGAGGCCATGGATTTTCAGGAGGAAGATGGCGGCGGTCTTTTTGATTTCATTCGTTATCTCGATTATCTTGAAAAAAACAACGGTGACGAACGGGAAGAGCTGAAGGAGGAAGAAGACTGTGTGCGTGTTATGAGCGTGCATAAGAGCAAAGGTCTCGAGTTCCCCGTTGTGTTTTTGGCCCGAACGGACCAGAAGATCAATAAAAGCGATCTGAAGGAAGATATTCTTATCGATTCCGAACTCGGATTCGGTCCGCAGGTCAAAGACCGCCGTTTCAGAACGAAAGATCAGACGCTGCCGCGGATGCTGCTTAAATTGAA
>CACXDX010000088.1 GCA_902766525.1 uncultured Bacillota bacterium
ACCGGTTTGCCTTTTTTCAAAACAAGAAAACGACCGAAGGTCCTGATATAAATCTCCTTATGACGGCGCTGCACGAGGAGGCGCAGCCGCTTCATCATCATTTCCAGCGTTTCTTTGCTGTAGGGCTTGAGGATGTAATAATCGCCGCCGATCCGGTTGAACTCCCAGATGTAATGATCGTAGGCGGAGACAAAGACGATCAGGATCTCCGGATCGATCATGCGCAGTCGTTTCGCCAGCTCAATGCCGTTGACGATGGGCATGGCGACGTCAATGAAAGCCACCTCGAGAGGATGGTTTTCGGCGTATCGCAGCGCCGCTTCGGCCGATTGAAACTGTTCCGCAATCTGAAGATCCTCGATCCCCTCGCTCAGACGGACAAAGCGCCGCAGCATCAAAGGTTCATCATCGACAATAATCGCTCTCATTTTCCTTTTTCTCCTTTGGCAAGATGATGGTCACTGTCGTGCCGATGTTTAAAGTGCTCTCAATTTCAACTTTCGCGCCCATCACCTTTTCCAAGCGAAAGGTGATGTTCTTCAGTCCCGTGGAATTGCTTTGTTTATTGCGGGAATCGTCCCGCAGGATCGCCGTATCGAAACCGACGCCGTTGTCTTCCACACTGATCACATAGGCGTCGTCTCGCTCCTTCGTCCGCACGGCGACGATGCCGCCCTTTTCCCCGCGCTGATAAATACCGTGGCGGATTGCGTTTTCCACCAGCGGCTGCACGCTTAAGGGCAAAATGGAAAAGTGGTCGTCGTCGATATCGTAAATGACTTTCAGCTTATCGCCGAAGCGCATTTTTTCAATGTTCACATAGGCGCGGACATTATCCAGCTCCTGCTCAAAGAGGATGGGATCGTCATTGGCCATGGCCCGGATGCAGCTGCGCAGGTGAACGGTGAAATCACCGATCAGCTCCGAGGCGTATTGCGGATCGTCCAAAACGACCTCCTGAATGGAACCGAGGGCGTTATAGAGAAAATGGGGCTGCATCTGACTGGTGAAATTCCTGATCCTGCTCATCTGCAGCTGCTGTTCCAGATCCTTCAGCTCCTTTTCTCTGCGCTGATGCTCAGTGAGATCGTGGAGCACGCAAAAGGCGAGGATATCTCCGCTGTGATCGTCGCGATAGAGATAGAACATTTTCTTGCAGGGCTGGATCTTCCCATCCGGCGTCAGCATGGAAAAAGTGACCGAAGCCCGGCGTTCACCCTGTTCAAAACAGTCCATCAGGTATTCGCGGTTGCTGATCTCCCGGTATTTTCTCAGATTCTCCACCACCTGATGATCGATGCGCTGTTTTTCGAATGCGCTGTAGGAGATCTGATCGCCGCGGGTCGAAGCGTCCAGTTCCGCCGAGAGATCGTCCGAAAAATGGCGCGGAGAGATGCCGAGGATCAGATCTTTCGTGAGATTGACCTCCAGATAGCCTTCGGCGCTGGCGAGGATGGCTTCGAGATGATTGATCTCCTTTTTCTGCATGGCGGAGATTTCCCTGGCGCGGGACAGATCCCGGCGGTAGGCCGCGTCGACGTTGCGCACGCCGATCAGAAAATGAGGGCGGCCGTTGACGATATCCTTTGTTGCCCGCATTTTATGGAAGAGCGGCTCACCGTCGATCATCAGCCGGTAGATGATGCAATAGTATTTTTCTTCATCCATCCCCTTCAGCATCGCTTCTTTGGAGAGTTTCGCGAGCACGTAATCCTGATCCTCCCAATAGATCGTGCGCGGAAGATTTCTTCTCAATTCCCCGAAAAAATCGTCGCCGCTGTCTTCGATGCAAAGGGAGCTGTAGGAGTCACTTTCATGGTAGCACTGATAAGCCGAGGTTTCGATATCGACGGCATAGAGGCTTTCGTATTTTTCAAACAGAGCGCGGACGATGGCCTCATGAGAGAGGACTTCCTGCAGTTCATTGTGATAAAGACTGTCCATCGATTTCTCCTTTTCCCGATGATGACTGTCATCATCGTTTTGCGGCTGAAATGCTTCCAACTAATTTATACATGATCGTAACTAACAGAAAACTAACATTTCGCGTTGATTTCGGGATTTTTTCGTATTTTCAAAAAAATTTAAACTTCTTTTCAAAACGGCGAAAAGAGCGATTATTCTTTATTCTGACATATCCCGGGCGCAATGTCAACAAAACCCCTTTTTCTTCCTTTGCCGATGCGTTTTCGATCCTCGCTTTTTCGGCGCCGCCGCTTCGCGGCCGCTCCGTCTGATCTCACGAAACGGGGAGATGACGCGTCGCGCGGCCGAAAAAGGGGGGAACGGCGCTTTCACACATACAAAGAGAGAGCTCGGGCTTTTTACCGAAGCTCTCTCTTTTTTTGCCGCAGCTGCCGGCGAAATCTCACACAGCCGAAATCACAGAT
>CACXDX010000089.1 GCA_902766525.1 uncultured Bacillota bacterium
CAGGTGAATACGATCAACGGTGACTTCGTTTTTGAGGTCAGCGAAGGCTATCTCATCGAAAACGGCGAGTGTACCCGCCCGGTGAAAAACGCTTCCCTGATCGGGAACGGCCCCAATGCTCTCGCTTCGGTCTTCGCCGTCGGCAGCGATCTCGGCTTCGCCATCGGCACCTGCGGCAAGGGCGGCCAGTCGGTTCCCGTCGGCGACGCCCAGCCCACCCTCGGCATGACGGAGCTGGTCATCGGCGGAAAGGGGTGAGGACGGTGACAAAGGAAAAAGAACTGAAAGAATATTTTAAAGATACCGTCGCCTACGCCCTGAAAAAGGGCGCCGACGAATGTGAGATCTATTACCGCCGCGCCGAAAGCGACATGACGCAAATGCGAAACGGCGAGCTCAGTGACGACCGCACCTCGGATGCGCGCGGTTATTCCGTGCGCCTGATCCGCGGCGGCGTGCCGGGCTTTTCCTACGGCGTCGCCGCGGAAAGGGACGCGCTGCGCCGCTGCGTCGACAACGCTCTGCTTTCCTGTGACTTCCTCGACAAAGACGAGGACTATCATTTCACCCCGCCGGGACAGGTTTATCCCGAAGTGGAAATCCCGCCGGCGGAAAACGTCGGCTTTAACGAGAAGACGCGGTTTTTAAAAGAGATCGGCGACGCCGCCATGGCGGAGAGGGATATCCGCAGCGTGGAGCGGGCCTCTTTCAGTAGCTATCGGGAGCGGGTCCTGATCATGAATTCCCTCGGTCTCGATCTCGGGAAGGAAGCGCGCTTCGTCAGCGCCGCCGCCGCGGTGGTGGCCGCCGGCGATGAAGAAGAGCAGATCGGCGGCGAATGGCAGGCCGCTCCTTTGAGTAAAGATATCGATTTCGCGGCCATCGGCCGCAAAGCCGCCGCCGACGGCAAAGAAAACCTCGGCGCTGCGGCGATGAAGAGCGGCGAATACCCGGTGCTGTTCCGGCCCGAAGCCGTTTTGTCCCTGCTTGCCCTGGTCATGCCCTCGCTCCTCGGCGACAACGTGGAAAAGGGCTTGTCCCGATTGGGGGAAAAGATCGGCGAAGCGGTCGCCGCTGCCGGTATCTGCCTTTCCGATGACGCTTTGGCGGAGGAATTTCCCTTTCAAACCGCCTTTGACGACGAAGGACAGCCCTGCCGCCGTAATCTTCTGCTGGAAGACGGCGTTTTGCGGGGGTTTTTATACGACAACCGCTACGGCAGGAGGGCGAGGAAGGAGAGTACCGGCAACGGTGTCTGCGGTTCTCACAAGGGTCTGCCTTCGGTTTCGTCTCACGGCTATATGCTGAAAGAGGGAACGCTCGCTCCCGATGAAGTCATGGCCTCTCTCGAATACGGCGTCCGGGTCAAGGAGCTGATGGGTCTGCATATGGCGGATCCGGTCAGCGGCGATTTTTCCCTCGGCATCGTCGGTCACGAGATCTGCCGGGGCGAAGTCGGGAAAAGCGTGCGCGGCAATATGATCGCCGGCAATCTCTTCACGCTTTTACACGACATTGAGGCGGTCTGTAACGATCTCACCGTCGTCGGTGATACGGCGTCGCCGTCGTTGCTGATAAAATCTTTGAAAATAAGTGGAAAATAATTTTATTTTGTGGTATCATTATTTTGAGGTACTGTGATGAATGAAAATCGTTTGCGGAATTTAAGAGAAAAAATGGCTTCTTCGGAGCTGGACGCCTTTTATCTCTCATGCCCCGAAAATCTGTTTTACTTCACGGGTTTCAGCGGAACGACGGGTGGCCTTTACGTCACCGCCGAAAAAGCTTTTTTGCTGGTGGATTCCCGCTATACGGAACAGGCCGGGGAGGAATGCCGCGGCTGTGAGATCGTTGCCGTCGAACGTCCCTATGAGGTAGACAAGGTCTTTTTCGGGGAAAAGCGGATCGGCTTCGAGGAGGACAGCCTCAGCTATGAGCTCTACCTCACGCTGGAAAAGCGCTTCGGGAAAGGAGCGAAGCTGATCGCCGCCGCGAATCTGCCCCGTGAGCTGCGGGCGATCAAGGACGATGCGGAGCTGGAAAAGATCCGTACCGCCGTCGCCATCGCCGACAGCGCCTTTCATCATATCCTGCCCTTCATCAAAGAGGGCGTTTACGAGATCGATCTCGCCACGGAGCTTGATTTTTATATGCGCAGAGAGGGCGCGTCCGGCCCCTCTTTTGAGATCATCGTCGCCGCCGGGGAGCGTTCCTCGCTGCCTCACGGCGTGGCCGGCAGACATAAGCTCAAAGCTCATGAACCGGTGCTGATGGATTTCGGCTGCGTTTACGAGCATTATTGCTCCGATATGACCCGCACCGTTTTTCTGGGCGACCCGGGAGAGGAAGTGAAAGCCCTCTACGGCGTCGTTAAGGAAGGGCAGAAGCGGGGCCATGTCAACTGTCTCATCGGCAAACCGATTCACTTTGCCGAAGAGGCGGTGCGTTCCTATTTCGCCTCCCTCGATCTGGATCGGTATTTCGGCCACAGCCTCGGGCACGGCGTCGGTCTCATGATCCATGAGGATCCCTTTGTCAATAAGGGTAATAAGGCGGTGTTCCGTCCCAATATGGTCTACACGGTAGAACCGGGCATTTATATTCCCGGCGCCTGCGGTGTGCGTATCGAGGATATGGCGGTGATGACCCGGCAGGGTCCGCAGATCCTGACGGGATCGCCCAAAGAACCGATCGTTTTATAACGGAGCGTCTTTTTGACGATCCGAAGGATTGATTCAGTCCGCATATTTTATTTTATATTTACTACTTAGGGGGTAAGAAAACAATGATTTCTTCCAATGATTTCAGACCCGGCGTGACCATTGAGATCGACGGCGACGCCTATCAGGTTCTCGAGTTCCAGCATGTAAAACCCGGCAAGGGCGCGGCTTTTGTCCGCACCAAGCTGAAGAATATCCGTACCGGCTCCACGGTGGAACGCACCTTCGACGCCGGTGAAAAGGTGCCCAAGGCTCATCTCGACCGCCGTGAGATGGAATATCTCTACAACGACGGCGAATCCTTCATCTTCATGGACCAGGAAAACTACGATCAGATCCCCATCAGCGAAGAGCAGCTCGGCGACGGCATCAAATTCCTCATCGAAAATATGGTCTGCTCCGTCCTTTTCTATAAAGGACAGATCATGGGCATCGACCTTCCCGGCCAGGTCACGCTGACCGTGACCGAAACGGAACCCGGCATCAAGGGCGACACCGCTTCCGGCGGCACCAAACCGGCGATTTTGGAAACCGGCGCCAAAGTAAACGTTCCCTTCTTCATCAACGAAGGCGACCGTCTGCGCATCAACACCCGCACCGGCGAATACATTGAAAGAGCGAAAGACTGAAGTAAAAACAAAGCCAAAATAAAAAAATTTCAGGAGGTAGCTATGGCGTTAAAAGAACAAATGGCCTTTTTGGAAGGGTACATCGAAGGTCTCGAAATCAAGGACGATACAAAAGAAGGAAAAGCGATCTTAGCCATCGTCGATCTGCTCGATGAGATCGTGGAAGACCTCGTCGAAACCGAAGAAGACGTTGAAGAACTCGACGACGTCGTCGATGAACTCGATGAAGACCTCGGCGAACTGGAAGAATTCCTCTACGGCGACATCTGCAACTGTGATTGCTGCGATGATGACGACGAAGATGACGAAGACTATGAATTCGGCGATATCATCTTTGAAGAAGACGATGACGATGACGACGAAGAAGATGACGAAGAAAAAGAAGACGACTGATCTCCGTAAAAACGGCATAAAAAAAGATCTCCGCGTATGCGGAGATCTTTTTTTCGTTAAAGACCGATGCTCAAACGAGGAAATCCTTTTTCTTATAGCGCAGACTCGCCAGGATCAGGAAGACGACAAAGACGACAAGGCCGATGCCGAGGCCGATATAGTTGAAGCCTTCGTTGAGGGTGGTCAGCGGCAAAACGGCGTGGATCGGCGAGAAATAGATCAGGAAGCTCAGATGAGGCATGATATTGCCCATCATGCCGACGATGTAGGTGATCAGCACGATGGCCAGGACCACCGAGATGCTTTCGGCATTGCTGCGGAACAGCGCCGAGACGAGGATGCCGACGGCAAGATAGACCATGCCGATGAAGAGCATGCAGAGATAAACTCTGAAGAGCTGGATCGCGATGCCGGAAATGTTCATTTCCCGATTGAAGACCCAGATGATAACGCAGGTCAGAGCGTAGACGAAGATGCTGAAAAGGATGTAGCTGATGATAGCGCTGATGGTCTTCTGCCGCAGGATGCTGCCGCGGGTGATGGGCAGGGAATAGAGAAATTCGATGGTGCCTCTGCCTTCTTCCCCGGAGAGAGATTTCGCGCCGAGGATGCCGGCGTAGATCCCGGCGAGAAGCAGCGTAAACTGATAGATATAAGCCGTATACTGGAAATCATGGCTGAGATCGGGAACGGCGGAAAGACCGAGGATCCCCCGGATCAGGGTGGGCAGCGCGTTGACGCGGGCGGCGAAGGATTCGGCCGCAAAGGAGCCCGCGAAAAGCGTATGCAGGAAAATCAGCAGGCCGGTCAGGACGGAGACCACGATCGTCCAGCCGATAATACCGGCGATATGCTGTCTGAAAGCGATGCGGAAAACGGACATCATTCGTCACCTCCCTTAAAGAAAGGCTGAAAGGCTTCTTTCAACGCTTCGTCATTGATGGTCAGATCGTTCATTTCCTTATCGTAGAGGAACTTGGCAAGATCATGGACGTCGCCGTCGTATTCGAGAACGACCTTGTTTTCTTCTTCGCTGACGATCTTCGCGCCGAGGGCGGTAAAGGCTTCGCGGTCAAAGCCTTTGCTGCGCAGGGAGATATCGGGCTTGATCGCTTCCGCCGCCGCTGCGGGGGCGGGGACGTCACTTATAGGCGCGGTTTCTTCTTCATCCCAGCCGTCGCCGGCGGGAGCGGGGTTATCAACCTCTTCAAGGGGTTCGTCCGCGATTTCAAGAGTATCGGCGAAAACGTCGCCGGCAGCCGCTTCTTCGTCGTCGCTTTCTTCGCTGAAGATGTCGATGGTATTTTCGCCGAAAGCTTCGCTTTCGTCGTAATCGAAGTTTTCCGGTGAAACGGTGATCTCGCCGTTTTCAATGACGGCCATGCGGTCGCAGAGCGCGGCGATTTCTTCGGAATCTCTGCCGGTGATCAACACGGTGGAACCTTCGCTTTTCAGCTTTTCCAGGTAGCGGAAAAGATCACCCTGGGCCATGGCGTCAAGGCCTCTCAGCGGTTCGTCGAGAAGCAAAAGTCTGGCGTTGGAAAGCAGGGCGGCGGCGAGGGCCAGTTTTTTCTGGTCGCTGCGGTCCATTTCTCCGAAGCGTTCTTTGAGATCGAGCTCAAAACGGTCGATCAATTCCTTTTTGGCGGGATTCTTTTTCTGGTGATGGGCACGTAAAACCGTTTTCAAATACTTGGAAGCTTTTCTCTTATGATAGAAATAGACATCCCCGGGAACGTAGACCGTGTCTTTTTTGATTTTTTTGGATTCTTTCGTGACGTCCATATCAAAGACTTCGGCTTCACCGTCGGAAGGGCTGATGAAATTCATCAGGATTCTGAGAATCGTCGTTTTCCCGGCGCCATCGGGGCCGATGAGACCGAAAATTTCTCCCTCATTGATGG
>CACXDX010000090.1 GCA_902766525.1 uncultured Bacillota bacterium
ATTTTATTTTTCTTCGTCTTCCTTTTTTTCCGATTCGGGCTCGGTTTCCGCTTTTTCCTTTTCATCGTCGGCATGAACTTCTTCCTTAAATTCACGAATACCTTTACCGAGAGACTTTCCGACCCCGGCCAATTTTGTCCCGCCGAAAACAATCAGTACCAAAACGATAATCAGAATTATTTCCCAAATACCGAATCTCATAATTAATTCCTCCTAAATAATATTTCATATCGCCATCCTGCGAACAGACATTTATGATTTTTATCCTCATGTTCGGAAAAATCGAAATAAACAGAATCCATTCATTTTTTCTTTTCTGTCAAAACATCCTTCAGCTTAGTGCGGGGATCCGTTTCGGAGACTGTTTTCTTTACATCTTTCACATCCTTCTCTACATCCGAAAATACATCTTCGATATCATCAACGCCGGTTTCTTCATTGACGTATTCTTTAATGCGATAAAGAATTTTTCTCGATTCCCGTACGGCTTTACCGAGAAATCTGGCAACCTTGCCCATTTCTGATGGGCCGAGGATAAGAAAAGCGAAAATTAAGATGATGATCAATTCACTGAAACTTATATTAAACACTATCGATCCTTCACTTTCCTCATAAAACCGTTTTTAAAACTTCCTTTTTCAAATACAAGAATCATATAAAAAGATATGCTATTTAGATTATACGGCTGAAATAAAAGGCTGTCAACGTTTAAATTCGAATTTGAATCATCCCTTAATTTAAAAAAAAACAGCCGTTTCGCCAAAAGAAACGGCTGGAATTTCATAAAATATCTTATCCTCGAAAAACAATATAAATAAAGTAAAAAATATAAATGACAAACAGAATCAAGCCCTCGACTCTGCCGAGATTGCGATTGTTGCCGCAGAATGCCATGGTTGCCAAAGTCACCCCGACAAGAAGCACTGCGTCGATGAAAAGATAAGACGGCACCGTTACCGGGGCAATGGCGGCAGCAAGACCGAGAACAAGCAGGATATTGAAAATATTGGAACCGATGATATTCCCGAGAGCGATCTCATTACTGCCTTTTTTGGAAGCAATCACCGAAGTGACCAGTTCCGGCAAACTTGTCCCAACAGAAACAACGGTCAGACCGACAAATGTTTCACTTAATCCGAAAGAGTAAGCAATCTCTTTGGCGGAATCCACAACAAGATCCGAACCGACAACAATCGCGACAAGACCGCCGACGGTATATACCAAATTCATAAAAAGGGATCTTTCTTCCGCAACGGTTTCCCCTTCGGAAGCAGCTCGGTCTTTCTTTGCGCCGTAAAGCAGCAATGCCATAAAACCGATGAAGATCACAAGAAAGAGCAAACCGCCGAGACGACCGATCCTGAAATCAATACTTCCCGCAAAAAAAGCCGGAGCGGCAAAAACCGCTACCAATACAGCGGCCAAAAGTGAAACGGGAATATCACGGCGAAGCAGATTTTTATCAACGGCCAACGGCGAAATAACGGCGGAAAGACCGCCGACGACCATAAGATTAAAAAAATTCGATCCCAAAACATTACCGACGGCAATGCCGCTTTGGCCTGTAATACTGCCCGTAACGGAAACAGCCATCTCCGGCAGACTAGTTCCGAAAGCGATAACTGTCAAGCCGATGATCACCGGAGAAATACGAAAATGCACCGCAATTCCGCTGCCGCCGGATACGGCAAAATCAGCGCCTTTGATCAATAAAACGAAACCCAAAACCAATAAAATATATTCCATAAACGGTCTCCAAATCTGTCAATCAAACTTTTACGTATTATATCATTTTCTCCGATAGATTTCCACTTTTTTATTTTGTCAAACCTTTTCCTATTGTATTCTCTATGAAAATCCCGTAAAATAAGATTATATTCAGATGCCGAACGACCGAAAGGAGGAGCAGCAATGTCACCAAAACAAGAAAACGATCAGGGAAAAACCGTTTTAAAATGCCAAAACTGCGGCGCACCGGTATATTATGATGCCACAATGGATGCCTTTCATTGTTCATTTTGCGGCGCAAGTTCAGCTTTCGATGGTTTTGACGGAGTGGAAGAACAGGAACTGGTACTGAAACACCATGCTGTTCCGATCCAAAACGGCTGCTTTGATCTGAGCGCAATGAAAGATAAACGGGAATATCATCCCGTTTCCAAAAAAATACAGCTGGAAACCTGGGCCATCAAAGAAAACGAAAGTTATCTCGGCTGGAGAAAACCGGGAACGATCGAGCCGCGGGAAAAAGTCGAATTCATCTGTGATCATTGCGGCGGAATCGTCAGCGGCTACGGCTCGCAAAACATTTGGGTCTGCGATTACTGCGGCAACAAATACGGTAAAGAAGAATTGATGAAAACGGGATTCTATACACCGAACTGGGGATTTAAAGGATGCGGCTTCGATGGGAACGGACGACCGAAAACGATCACCGATGCAGACCGCCCTCTTCCCCACTTCGCCGCGGATTTTCGCATTTCCCGAAACGATGCGGAAAGAGCCGTTATGCGCCTCGTTAAAGAGCACCCGAAGGCCTTCGCCGAAGTCGATATGGAACAACATATAAAAAATCTTCGTGCCGTTTATTTTCATTATTATCTGTGCGATACGACGATACTCGCAAGCGTTGAAACGGAAAACGGCCGCGCCCTGTTTTTGAGAGACACGATCAACTGGGAAATTCCCGGCAGCGGAAACCATTGTGAAGAACTTCTGCAAGACCTCGGCCCATGGGATTTCGCCGCTCTGAAACCGTTCGCTCCCGCTTTCTGCGAAGGCGATATATGGTTTGACCGTCCTTGGGGGAATGATGACTCCCCGATCATGTATCGTCAATATGCCACAATCAATATGGACGCCGCTGCCGAAGGGAAAAAAGCATACAACACCCGGGATGCAAGAACCGAATGGATACGTACGTGGGACAGATCAAAAGTTCGTATCTACCTGCCCGCTTACTATCTGGGCAAAGCGGAAAAAGGACCGCGTTTCTGTTTCGCCGTAAACGGCCAAACGGGAACGGTGTCCTGTTACGGCAGAGGGCAATCCAAAGGCAAGCATTCCCTTGTCTGCGAGGGTGATCTCGGCGCAGTCGAAAGATCGGCGGAAACATCCATCATATCCGACTTCTATCCCGTTATCGAGTCACCTGCCGGTTCCGATCATTACATGATAACCGACCCGCAAAAGGCTTTTCACAAAAAAGGTTTCCTTGAAAAGATGCGGCAAAGAAAAAACAAAAAATAAAAGAAGAAAACGCCCCCGGGATTTTTCCCGGGGGTTTCTTGCCCCTAAAACGCGGTAAATCTTTCACGATCTGATTTTTCCCGATGCAATTCATCTCAGCTTTACGAAAAATGATCCAAGCGTGAAATTTGTTCGTTAATTTGTTTCGCCAGCCTTTTCTGACGATAATAGAAAACCATCCAAATCAATATGGCGACAAAGGCTTCACCGCTTATGGAGCCGATAACGGCATAAATCCCGTTTTCCGTCGGAATCCAACCAACAACAAATGCGGTAACGATCATAACGACACATCCGATTCCCATATGGATCAAAAACTGAATCGAGACAGACATATTTTCATTGTTATAGATATAAGTCGGTAAACCGAATCCAAGTCCGATAACGACAACGCCCAATACCATTTTGGTAAATAAGTAGTTTGTCATTTGAAAATTGCCGTTATAAATCAGATCAAAAATTACACCGACAACACAAAAAATAAATGCGGCAATGCCTATCGAAGAAAAAGTGTTTAATAAGATTGAATTTCTTTCTTTCATGGTATAGCTCTCCTTCAGATTCCCAAATAGCTTTTGAATTCCGGTAAATACTTTCTTGAAACATAGTCCGATACACCGTTTTTTAATTTCAATAAAAGAGTTCCGCCAAATCCTGCCTCTACACTTTGCATACAGGAAAGATTAACAACTGTCTGCTTAGAGATTTGCATGAAACCGCTGCCCACCCGATCAAGTATTTCATATAAACGTTTTTTGGAAAAATACTGCTCCTTCTCTGTATATATAACAGTCTTACCGCCTTCAATACGTATCATATAAATCTCATTAGGTTTAATAACAACTATTCGATCTTCTTGAAAACCGGTAATCGGAATATCACCAGGGCCTAACAGATCAATGATTCTTTGAACTTCATCGGTCACAATATCCGTATAAATCACTGCATAGGGCGGATGATATTCTTTGGAAAGCTCGAGACTTACTTTCATTCTGATATACTCTCCTCTCGTTTCTCTTGCTATAATTTTACATTAAAAAATGATTTTTGTCTCTTCATCTTTGCCAAGTCGCACATTTTGGGTTATAAGATGCGCTAAAAATTGCTCAAGAAGAACAGATCGATTTCAAAAGCGCTTCGACGGTCGTCGTTTTAGCAACGATCAAACCGCGAAGCGCTTTTTATTATTTATTATCTTTTTCACTTTTTCGAAGAACGGCGGAAGAAGCCAAATCCGCAAGCATTGCCGAAATGCGTTTGCGGGTCTCGGGATCGATATGTTTAATGGAGGATACGATCGCGCGGGGGTTTTTAGCCACGTTCTTCCAAAATTCTTTGCCGAAATTTTCGGCATTGGCGGAATTTAAAATTTCAAAAATAGTATCGACGAGAATGCTGCGTTCCTCTTCATCTACTTCCGCAAGCCACTGAGCAAATACCAGATTGAAATAGACGCTGTCCTTCGTTAAACTGTCGGCGCGAACGAAGCGCGGCCCCTCCACGCGCCAGCGGTAAGGATTGTGCTGCCATACACTGACGGAATCACTCCTTACCACTTCAAAACGATCCGGATGATCAAGCAGCATACCAATGACGGAAGACTGAGGCACAAAGGAATGCAGAATGCTATCTATTTTTGCATAAAGCGACTTCGCATCCATACGTTCACTGAGCCCGGGGCCGTCATTATTGTAAACGGCAATGATCCTGTCCCGGATTTGCCGGGAGGTCATCGCCGAAGCGTACATCGCCAGATTACCGCCTTTTGAATGACCGCCGATTCTGAGCTTTTCGGGATAAATCTCGGCTATATTTTCCAAATAACTCAGAGCGGATCCCTGAGCATGAATCGGTCTTGAATAAGCCAGTTTAAAATCCTCTTTCCAGCCGATGATGGTGCTGTCGGTACCCCGAAAAGAGATAAAACGGGTTTCATCGGGTAATTTAAAGGTCACGGCGGCAAATTGTTTTTCCAAATTCTTATCCCATTCACTGACGTAATCTGAAATCAGAATGCTGCCGAAACGCTCGCTTTTCATGGCAACGTTAAGTAATTCGATGTTATCCTCTTCCGCAAAGCCCGCGGATATTTTACCTTCCTTCAGCTCGGGACGAAAAATTCTAAGCGGTTTCGGCTCGCTTGCCAAAGAACTATCTTCCCAGAAAAACATCGAAAATTGTGACAGGATCAAAGCATCAACTTCGCAAAAAGGGGCAACGGTAAAAGACAAATCTCCCCGCCAGCGAATATAATCGATAATGTTGCTCATATCCTCTTTCCTCCTCATTCATTCAAGACGAGCAGAACATCGAACGCATCCTTATATAAATATTTCAGACCGAAGTCATACCAGGAGAAAAAGTTGTCAACAGCTTCTTTTCTTTCGTCCGTGCTGCCAAACTTAATCTCTAAATAATTCCGATCGGCATAGGCTGCCGCAATGGATTCAAGTACGGCTTCATCGTATTTTTCAACATATAAACCATGGTAAAGAAAGTAATCATATTTTGTTCCGCCACACTCAGGAACAGCTGCCTCATAATCGCAGATCTCATAGTTCTCCGCCAGTTCATCATCGCTGAAGCAGTAAAACGTATGACACGGCGCGAAATCGGGATAGACTTCATCGAACAAATCATCGGAGGTACAATCCACATAGTAGTAATCATCATCTAAAAGCACATAGTTCCAGGCATGCAGCTCCTTACTTTCCCCGTCGCTCATATTCCCGCAAATATAACAGCAGGGAATCCCGGCTTTTTGAGCAAGAAGTTCAAACCCCTGAGCATAACCGTTGCACAGCGCCAAACCATTGACGATACAACCGTAGGCTGTGTCGCTGTCGCTCCACTCCTCGGAGTCCATTTCATCATAATGATCCCAATCATAGGTCGTATGGGTGCCGATGTAATCATGGATGGCGGTCAGCTTCTCATAGGGAGTCGCAGCAGGATCAATATCGGAAAGGATCTCTTCGATCTTTGTATCCAATATCACCTGCTTTTCATTGATTTCTTTTTCATCCTCGATAAAATCGATCCTCATCATCATAATCATACGATCGAAGAAGGGATAACAGGAATAGGAATAGCTCCCGTTCCACCAGAAAAATTCGGGATGATCCGCATATACCGAATCGATGACCTGATCCATCTCTTTTTCCGTCAAATCGGGGAGAAAAAGCAATATCAAATTATTATCATGGTCGCATATATGACCGCAAAGGGTCTGATAAAAAATGATCTGGTTTTCATTCAGTCCGACTGCGGCACAGTAAACCGACGGATCGACGCCGTAATCATATATGGCATCATCCCCGACAAGCCCCGAATAACTGTCTTTAAAAAAGGCAATCACCTCGCTGCCCTCGGCTTGAAGACGATCCTTTTCCGAAATCAAAAGGGAAACGGTCAGAACACACGCCGCTGTCAGCGTCAGAATAAAAATACCTATGATCAAAGCAGATATCTTTTTCATCTCTGTTTCACTCCGAATACAATCCGTTTTTCAGAGTATAACACAAATCGACATTTTTTCCCATAAGAAAATGACCGCGGTACAAATCCGCGGTCATTTATTTCGAATAAATTACATGACAAATCCGGCAACAAGATAACCCGCAAAAGCTATGGCCGAAACGATGCCGATATACGGCAGCTGCGCAACGGCATAATCAACATTGTTGATACGGCAAGCCGAAGCCGATAGCAATGTAACATCGGAATAAAAGCAGGCCTGGGCGCCGAAACAGGCAGCGGAGATGATCGCACCTAAGGTTAAAGGAATGCTTGCCCCGCTGGCAACGGCCAACGGTAATATAATCGGGGTGCAAACCGCGGGAATACTCCAAATATTCCCGGTGGCAAAACAAACAAGACCGATAAGAACGAAAGCAATAGCGGGAAGCCATGCGGCACTCATATAAGGACCGGCAACTTCAATGAGATAATCGGGAAGCCCGATGAGATTAATGGAATCTCTGTAAAACAGTGAAGTAACCAAAACAACCGCGATGAAAAGCATATCTTCGAGCCCTTTGTAACAGGCATCACAGAATTTACTGAGACTCATCAGGCGTGTCGGTACATAAAGCAGAAAACATGCGGCAATACCGCAACTGACACCGTAGAAAATATCGTCGAGGATCAATGTTACAATAATAACGACCGCCATCGGCACGACGAAAGCCCAAAGATGGGGCTTCACTTCTTTTTCTTCTTTTCCTTCCTTGTCTTCGGAAATGGCACCCATAACTTCACCGAGATCATCGCCTTGGTTCTGCATGTTACTGGATTCGGGCCAGAGAGCTCCGGTTTCCTCCACACGCTGATATGCCTTTTTAATACCGCCCATTTTCGGAACAACACCGAGGATAACGAGGAGCACAAAAAGAACACAAAGAAACGGATAGAAGAAATACGGCATGATATGATAGTAAATACTCATGGCACTTGAACCGACAACGGCAGCCTCGGGCTGCTGGCCGAATACGCCGGAGAAGAATACGACCCATGCGGAGATCGGAATAATCAGACAAACCGGTGCGGAAGTGGTATTAATGATATAGCACAGCATTTCCCGCGGGGTTTTGTGTTCATCGGCCAAAGGCAGAACACAGTTGGCCGTAACAAGAATACTCAGATAGTCATCGATAAAGATAATGATCCCGCAAAGCCAGGTCAACAACAGAACCTGTTTTTCGGATTTAATGTATCGTCTGGCCAGATCACCGACGGCCACAGCCCCTTTGGACTGACGAAGTAATTGGACGAGACAACCGAAAAGAAGACAGATGATAACAATATAGTTATTATCACCGTCACAAGCCGCTTCCAACAGCGCGTCCATCATCGGCATAAAAAAACCGGCTTTGTAATAGAAAATGTAACCGAGCATACCGGAAAGCATGATACTCAGGATACATTTTTTGGTCAGCAGTGCAAATACGAGAAAACTCACTGCCGGAATCAGCGTAATGATTCCCAGATTTGTTCCTTCCATGATTTTCCCTTTCTAAAAAAAATATTATTATATTTAAACGACGCCGAGGATTTCCGTTTCCATGCGGCAATCGTTTTCAAAATAGGCCTTAATTTCAAGAAGTCTTTCAACGGTGGGTGAAAGAAATTCTTCCGGTACCCCACCGATATTTTTCTTTTTACCGACTCCGAGATTATGATAAGGCAACAAGTTCACCTTTTTGATTTTTAATTCCCGATAAAGAGCTCCGGTCGCATCAATGATATCCTTATCATCATTGATACCGGCAATA
>CACXDX010000091.1 GCA_902766525.1 uncultured Bacillota bacterium
CCTATACATTTTCGGCGTATAGCCTTTGTACAGGTCTTTTTATGGTGGAGCTAATTGGATTCGAACCAGTGGCCTCTACGATGTCAACGTAGCGCTCTAACCAACTGAGCTATAGCTCCGAAAAGTGAACAATAGTATTATCCTATATCTTGCTTGAATTGTCAAGGGTTTTTTCGGATTCTTTTCTCTGCTTTACGCTTAAGAGCTTCTTCGCTTTAATATAAAAAAGAAAAAATGAAAGTCGTCCATGAAATCACGGTGTCAATGTTGCATTTTGGCTTAAAATCTGTTATCTTATTATATAACACTTGACAAAGGAGTTAATGAAATGGAAACGATCAAAGCAAAGTTAAAAGAATATCTGGCCATGGATCATGAATTGGAATTTGCTGAATTCAATGACTATTATCAGCAGATCATGTCCGAGTTGAACAGTAATTATCAGAACTATGATGAGAATGCTTTGCTGACCATGAAATATGTTTTGAGTACCGTTGCCGTTAACGCTCGGGCCTGGGGTTCCAGGAAAGATAAAAACAGTAAAAAATACAAGAAAATTTCGGAGAAGGCTCAGTTTTGGGTTGATGCCATTACTTATAAACTGAAAAAGGAATTGGGTTATACCTCGGAAATGATCGATGAGGCCGATGTCAAAATCGATGAGGAAATGCGTCCCGAAGCCAAATAAACGATGCGGTTAAGAAGTATTCCCGGTATTGAAGAAAAAATCAAAAATGAATTTCCGCGTATCGTTTTCTTTGAAGAAGAAGAGTTAAGAGATTTTTGGCCGACCTATTTTGGATCACTTGAAGGAATTACCCTGGAAATCGGAATGGGGAGAGGTCAATTTCTGAACGAAATGCGTCTCAGAGAACCTAAAAAAAAATTTGTTGCCGTGGAGATGCGCAATGAGATGATCTATCCTGCTGCGCGGAAATTCGGTGATGACTGCCAAAACGTCGCTGTTATCAGCGGACGCGCGGATTATCTTTCCCGCTGGTTTCAAAAGGAGTCGGTGGAAAGGATTTTTCTGAACTTTTCCGATCCCTGGCCGAAAAGGGCTCATCGTAAACGTCGTTTGAGCCATGAGAACTATTTGAAGCTTTATCGAGACATCCTTATTCCCGGGGGAGATATTTTTTTCCGCACTGATGTGGCCTCTCTGATGGAATTTACGCTTACGGAAATGTCTCGCTGCGGTTTTTCTCTCATAGATGTCAGTTTGGATTTTCATCACAGTAAATATTTTGATGGTATCACCACCGAATACGAAGATAAAAAATGCAAGGATGGGCCCATATATTATGCTCATTTTATCTTGCCGAAATGAGGTATTTTTATGTATATAAGCACACGGGGCGGGTCCGCACCCATCAGCGCGTCCGCGGCGATCTATAAAGGGATCGCAGCCGACGGAGGTCTTTTTGTTCCCGAGGAAATCATGGCTTTCCCCGATGAGCTTTGGCCGAAACTGCCGGAAATGTCCTATAAAGAATTGGCAAAGACGATCTTTCGTCTTTATCTCGATGATTTCAGTGAAGAAGAAATCGATCGTGTTGTCGATAAAGCTTACGGTGAACAGTTTGACGATGCGGAAATCGCGCCTCTCCACGCTATTTCCGGTAATCGTTATATCCTCGAGCTGTGGCACGGACCTACGGCGGCTTTTAAAGATATGGCGCTTCAGGCTCTGCCTCATTTACTGACCATATCCATGGAAAAACAGGCGGGAGCAAAGGAAGTCGTCATTCTTGTCGCCACTTCCGGTGATACGGGCAAAGCTGCTTTGGAAGGATTTGCCGATGTCGATAAGACAAAAATCATTGTTTTTTATCCCAATGGCGGGGTCAGCAATATTCAGCGTTTACAAATGGCGACGCAAACCGGAAAAAATACTTTTGTTGTTGCTTTGGAAGGCAATTTCGATGATTGTCAGCGCGGTGTCAAGGAAATCTTCGGAGATAAAGAATTCAATGATTTCCTTGATAAAAAGGGATATCGTCTTTCCTCGGCCAACTCCATTAACTGGGGGCGTTTGCTGCCCCAGATCGTTTATTATTTCAAAGCGTATGCCGCTCTTTGCCGGGATAAAGTTGTTGCGCTCGGAGACTCTTTTGATGTTGTCGTTCCCACGGGCAACTTCGGCAATATCCTCGCCGCTTACTATGGAAAATGTATGGGCTTACCGATTTCGACGCTTTTATGCGCTTCCAATAAGAATAAAGTTTTGACCGATGTTATCGGCGATGGTCATTACGATAAGCGGCGTGAGTTTTTCCGCACTTCTTCTCCGTCGATGGATATTCTTGTTTCCAGTAATTTTGAGCGTTTTGTTTTTGAGCTTTGCGATCGTGACGCAAATCAGGTCAAATCACTTTTCACCGCTCTTGACAAAGAAGGTCATTATCAACTCCCCGATGACGCCGTGAAAAAAATGCAAAGCATTATGGTCGGAGAATATGCCGGTGAAGAGGAAACTTTGGCCATGATCGGCGAAGTAAAAGGAACAGACGGCTATATTCTCGATCCTCACACAGCTGTTGCCGTAAAGGCATTGGCAAAGTATGATGCCGGGCATGATCGCGGCGGCAAAGCATGTGTGATTGATTCCACAGCCAATCCCTTTAAGTTCAACAAAGCGGTTTACGATGGAATATTCGGTGAAAACGCATCGGCGGATATGGATGAGTTTGAAATTTCAGCGTCGCTCAGTGAAAAGACCGGAATGACGATTCACCGCGGTCTTGCCGATCTTGATCTAAAACCGGTGCTTCATAAGAGCGTGGTGAAAAAGGATGAAATGAAAGAAGTCGTTGCCGAAATCCTAAAATAAATCATTGTTCAGAAGAATATTCCGACAGGATGTCCGAAAAGGGTATCCTGTCGGTTTGATATGGGAACAGTTAAATATATCGAACACAGATTTTTCAAAGGGGTACACGATGATTTTTGATTTTAAAAAGGAATACAGAGAATTATACCTGCCGAAGGTGAAGCCTGTTTTGGTCGATGTTGCAAAAGCCGCTTATATCGCCGTTGCCGGCGAAGGGGATCCCAATAAAGAAAACGGTTCCTATCAGCATGCGCTTACTGTTTTGTACAGTCTTGCCTATACGCTGAAAATGAGTTATAAAACCGACTATGTCATTGAGCATTTTTATCCTTATGTCGTTCCGCCTTTGGAGGGATTATGGTGGACGGAAAAAGGAGATTTTCGTGTTGACGGTGATAAAGATGCTTTACACTGGATATCGCTGCTGCGTTTGCCGGAGTTCATTCGTGAAGAAGATTTCAATTGGGCAAAGGAGACCGCGGCAAAGAAGAAGAAAATCGATTGTGAGAAAGCTTTTATCTATTCCTTTGAGGAAGGCCTCTGTGCTCAGATGATGCATATCGGTTCATATGATGAGGAATCAAAATCCATGGAGCTGCTGGAGCGTTTTATTGATGAGATGGGTTATACCGCGGATCACAATGAGAAACGGCACCACCATGAGATCTATCTTTCCGATCCCCGAAAAACAAGCCGGGAGAAACTCAAAACGGTGCTTCGTGTCCCGGTCAAAAAGAAGAAATAATCGTTTGTTTTTTTAATAATTATTTAATGATAAAGCGAAAGGGAGATATATGATGTCGGAAATCTCACGGGACAAAAAATTGGTCAGGCAGGTTTCTGCTGCTTCTATTGTCGTAAATCTGCTGTTGTCATTGATGAAGCTTTTTGCCGGGGTCATTGCCCATTCCGGTGCGATGATTTCCGATGCCGTTCATTCTGCTTCCGACGTATTCAGCACTTTTATTGTTTTGATTGGCTACAATGCCGCGCAAAAGGAAGAAGATCACGATCATCCTTACGGTCATGAACGGCTGGAATGTGTTGCCGCCATTGTTTTGGCCACTTGTTTGATCGTTGTCGGTGTTGAAATCGGCTGGAGCGGGATCGAAAAGATCAGAAGCGGAATTCAGGGCGAACTTGCCGTTCCCGGGGTGCTCGCGTTGTGGGCGGCGGTAATTTCCGTTTTGGCAAAAGAAGTCATGTTCTGGGTGACCCGGGCTGCGGCGAAAAAAATTGATTCCGGCGCATTGATGGCCGATGCCTGGCATCATCGCAGCGATGCGCTTTCCTCCGTCGGCAGTTTTGTCGGTATATTCGGAGCGCGGCTCGGCTTTCCTATTCTTGATCCGATTGCAGCGGTGTTGATCTGCGTTTTTATTCTTAAGGCCGGTATCGATATATTCAGAGACGCTCTCGGGAAAATGGTCGATCACTCCTGTGATAAAGATACATTGGACAGTATGAAGCAGTGCATTGTCGGGGTGGAAGGTGTAGAAGCCATCGATATGATCCGGACTCGGGTTTTCGGTTCCAAATATTATGTTGATATTGAAATCGCCGTCGATCGTTTCATCAGCGTCGAAGCCGCGCATATTATTGCCGAAGCCGTTCACGACCGAATTGAAGAAGATTTTCCCAAAGTAAAACATTGCATGGTACATGTAAATCCGCTCGGTGCGCATGACGAGGTAAAGGGGAAAGAAGGGGAATGGAATGAATACAACTGTCATTGATTATACCAATTTTAAAAGAGAACATCTTTGCTGTGTACTTCGGGACAGAAATGGGGAAGGACGGATTGCCGCCAAACGCGATTGGCTGGAAAAGGTTTTTGAAGACGGTCTTGTTTTACGCAAAGGGGATGTGAACGGACGTGTCTTTTTGGAATATATGCCGGCGGAATATTGCTGGTTTCCGGTTGACGCTCCGGGTTATATGTTTATCCATTGTTACCGAATAGATGAGAAATTTGAAAATCTCGGTTATGAGGAGGATTTATGGCGGGAATGTATTGCCGAGAGCAGAATCAAGCATAAAAAAGGACTCTGTGTTATTGTCGGACGTGAAAATCTGCCCAATCTGAACCGGAGAGATGATTTTTTGGAACGGGGTTTTAAAGTATGTGATCGGGCCGATCCTTATTTCGAGCTGATGTATCTTCCTTTTAATGAGGGTGAAGCGGATACTCCCCGTTTTATGGAAGGAATCGAAGATGCGGAGGTCGATGACGGCTGGGTCTTGTTTTACAGCCATCAATGTCCTCATACGGCTAAAATCGTGGAACGGCTGAAAAAAAAAGCAGGCGAAGCCGGAATCGAATTAAAGACGGTTCTTTTGGAAAAGCAGAAAGAAACCGGACGCATCCCTTTGATCCCGTCGGTCTATACGACTTTCGCTTTGTTTAAAGACGGCCGTTTCATTACACATGAAATGCTTTCTCCCGCAAAATTCGCGAAAATAATCAAGGGAAAAGCGGAGGATAAAGCTTGAGAAACCCTTTTAAAAAAGTATTTTTGTGATTCAATTTTTTTGACATGGAAAGCGGCGATCTCGGCCTCGACGATCGGTTGGCTGAATATAGAAAAAATCCACTAATAACGTCTGATTCTCTTGACTTTACTCAAAACATTTGCTAAAATCATATGTGGAGTGTTTTGCGTTTTTAACATATTAAATCGTTAAATACCCACATGTTTTTCATGAAATGGGGGAAAAAGCAGCATGCAAAATCAATGCGACACATCTACCGTGGATATGGCTCAGGTCGCAGCGATCGCCGCTCGTTATAAAAACGAACCCGATCAGCTTATGCGTATCCTTTTGGAGATCCAGTCAGTCTGCGGTAATGCCATCCCGCGGGAAGCGGCGACCGTGATCAGCAGTGTCACCGGTATACCCGAGGTGGAGATCTACGGATTTATTACTTTCTATGCGATGCTCTCGGATAAACCGCGGGGGCAATATATCATTCGTATGTGCAAGAGTGCGCCCTGCCATATTGTCGGCGCGCGGGAAGTAGCTCAGGCCATTTGCGATTGTCTCGGTATTGCTCCGGGAGAAACAACCGCCGATGGTTTGTTTACGTTGGAATTTTGCGAATGTATCGGACTTTGCGATACGGCGCCTGCGATTATGATCAATGATGCCGTATATACCAATTTGACGCCTCAATCCGCCGTCAGCCTTATCAGAGCTTATCAGCAAGGAGGTGTCTGCTAATGCAGGAAACAAGAATCGCTTTGCGTTTTGTCGGACAATATGATACAGCCTGCGTCAATGAATATTGCGCGTTGGGCGGATACAGCGGCTTGAGAAAAGCCCTCGCTATGGATAAGAACGCTATCATTCAGGAAGTCAATGCTTCCGGTCTCAGAGGTTGCGGCGGCGCAGGTTTCCCTGTCGGCAGAAAGTGGGAAATGGTTGCTGCGGCCGAAGGCGGTAATAAATTCGTCGTCTGTAATGCCGATGAAGGCGAACCCGCCACCAATAAGGACCGCGTAATCATGGCCGGTGATCCTCACAGTCTTATTGAAGGGATGGCCATTGCCGGTTATGTCGTCGGTGCATCCAAAGGCTATATTTACCTTCGTTATGAATATCCTTATATTTTCCCGGTTTTGGAAAACGCCATTCGTGATGCGCGCGCCGCGGGTTTCCTCGGCGATCACATTTTCGGCAGTGATTTCAGTTTTGATATCTCTGTTGTTTCCGGCGGCGGCGCTTATGTCTGCGGTGAAGAAACCGCGCTGCTTGAATCCATTGAAGGAAAACGCGGCGAACCACGTTTTAAACCGCCTTATCCCGGGACAAGCGGTCTGTACGGCTGCCCGACGCTGATCAACAACGTTGAATCGCTCGTTACGATTCCTCCGATCGTATTGAACGGCGGTGCCTGGTATGAATCTTTCGGCCTCGGTGAACATCACGGGACGAAGATCTTTACTCTTTCGGGAAATCTGGTAAACCGCGGTGTTTTCGAATTCCCCCGCGGAACCAATCTCCGCCAGCTCATTTATGAAGTCGGCGGTGGCTGCCCCGGCGGTCGTCAGCTCCAGGGCGTTCAGACCGGCGGCGCTTCCGGCAATATCATCAATGCCAATATGATTGATATCCCCCTCGATATAGATGACTGTTCCGCTGCCGGAGCGACTTTCGGCGCCGGTGACATCATGGTCTTTGATGACAGCAAAGATGTTTTGGAAATCGTTGAAAATCTGATGGAATTCTTCTCCCATGAAAGCTGTGGGAAATGTACTCCCTGCCGTGAAGGCAATACCCGACTTCTGCAGCTGATTCGTAAAATCAGAAACGGTGAGGGGACATTGGCGGATCTTGACACGTTGGAAGATCTGTCCGAAACAATGATGGATTGCTCTCTTTGCGGTCTCGGACAGGCTTCGCCTTCTCCGGTTGTTTCCACATTGCGTAATTTCCGCAATGACTATCTCAGTAAGATCGAAGGGGGGCTGAAATAATGGCAAGACTTACCATTGACGGTCAGACCGTTGAAATTAACGATGGTGCGACGATCTTACAGGCTGCTCGTAAGCTGAACATTAAGATTCCGACCCTTTGTTACCATCCCGATCAGGCGGTAAAAGCAAATTGCCGCATCTGCGTCGTTGAAGTGGAAGGCAACCGCCTTCTCGTTCCCGCCTGCGCTTATCCTGTCAGCGACGGTATGGTTGTTAAAACCAATTCCCGGCGTGTGCGTAAAGCCAGATGGAATATCCTCGAACTGATTTTTTCTCATCACAGCAAAGATTGTCTCCAGTGCGATCGCAACGGCAATTGTGAATTGCAGTCCATTGCTCAGGATCTGCATTTTAACAGAGAGCTCCGCTATCCTCAGGCCGTTCGCGGTAATGGCAAGGACTTTTCCTCGCCTTCCGTTTCCAGAGATCCTTCAAAGTGCATTGCCTGCAACCGCTGCGTTTATGCCTGCAGTCAGATTCAGACCGTTTTTGCCTTGAGTCGTGAAAACCGCAGCTTTGATTCGGTCATTACACCTGCGTACGGCAGAGGTCTCGGTGAAACTGCTTGTGTGGGCTGTGGTCAGTGTGTACAGGCCTGTCCCGTCGGCGCTTTGACGGTTCATGATGATCGTCCCGTTGTTTGGGATATGATTGATGATGAAAATAAGGAAGTCGTGGCACAGGTTGCCCCCGCCGTTCGTATTACCATCGCCGAAGCTCTCGGCGAAGACCCCGGCGTTGTTTCCACAGGGCGTTTGGTCACGGCGATGAAACGCATCGGTTTCGATAAAGTATTTGATACGGACTTTACGGCTGACCTTACGATCATGGAAGAAGGTACCGAATTTATCCAACGCCTTACCGGCGGCGGAACCCTGCCGATGATCACTTCCTGCAGCCCCGGCTGGATCAAATTTATCGAAACATATTATCCCGATCTTCTCGATCACCTCAGTTCCTGTAAATCTCCGCAGGGGATGTTCGGCGCTCTGATCAAAGAATATTACGCTCCGAGTCAGGGAAAATCGCCTCTCGATGTTTGCAGCGTTTCGATCATGCCCTGTACGGCAAAGAAATTTGAATGCAAACGTCCCGAATTGGGACGCAACGGCTATCAGGATATCGATGTTGTTCTCACGGTTCAGGAACTTGCCCGAATGATCGAAGAATCCGGTATTGATTTTAAGACTTTGCCGGAAACGGATTTTGATGATCCCTTCGGTCTCGGTACCGGCGCCGGTGAAATCTTCGGCGCAACCGGCGGTGTTATGGAAGCGGCTTTGCGTTCTGTATATGAAATCGTCACAAAACAGCAGCTGACCGATATTGATTTCCATGCCGTTCGCGGTTTCGACGGGATCAAAGAAGCCACGATCCAGGTCGGAGATATTCCCGTAAAAGTTGCTGTTGCCCATGGTCTCGGTAATGCGAGACAGCTGATGGACGCCATCCGCGAAGGCCGCGCCGATTATCATTTTATTGAAGTTATGGCTTGCCCCGGCGGTTGTATCGGCGGCGGCGGGAACCCGATCAAGAACTGGGCGAAAATGGAACATCGCTTTGAAGCGGTCTATGCCACAGACAGAGCGCTTCCGCTTCGTAAATCTCATGAAAATCCCGTGATCAGCAAGATTTACGAAGAGTATCTCGGCGAACCCGGCGGTCATCTCGCTCACGAATTGCTGCATACGACTTATACCGACCGAAGCTATCTCTTAAAATAATAGTTAAAACGTATGAGAAAGAAGGGAATAACCGTATTCCCTTCTTTTTCTTTTGATTTATAATTATATTTGAATTGAGCGCAAAGCGTTTGTCGGTTAAAAAATTGCATTTATACTTGACGGATATAATACGGATATGATAAAATATCTACATGTAAGCTTCAAATTGAAGGTGTACATGCCGCTTTGGGCGGTATCGCAGATGCTACTGTGGCTCAGTTGGTAGAGCAGCGCACTCGTAATGCGCAGGTCAACGGTTCGAGTCCGTTCAGTAGCTCCATAAATCCCCTGTGAATCGTCATCCGATGCAGGGGATTTTTAACAGGAGGCAAAGATATGAAACGCAATTCTTTTCTCGTTGTTGTTGACATGCAAAATGATTTTATTGACGGAGCTCTCGGCAGTAAAGAAGCTGTTGCCATCGTTGATCGTGTGATCCGAACGGTCAAAGAATTTGAAGGCGAAGTAATTTTTACTCGAGATACTCATGGTGAAAATTATCTGCAAACCCGGGAAGGACGTTTACTGCCGGTGGAGCACTGCATCGAAAACAGTGACGGCTGGCAGCTCCAACCGGCGCTTAAAGAATTGGCTGAGGGCCGTACCGTAATTGATAAGCCTTCCTTCGGCTCTATGGCTTTGGCGCAGTATATAAAGAGCCGCTGTGTTCCCGATACCATTGTTCTTATCGGACTTTGCACCGATATCTGCGTGATCAATAATGCCATGATCTTGAAAGCCGCTTTTCCCGAAGCGGAGATATTTGTTGATTCAAAAGCATGTGCGGGAACAACGCCGGAAAATCATGAAAATGCTTTGAAAGCCATGAAGCAATGTCAGATTCTTATTTTATGATCTTTTGAAGTTTTTTATCTGCGGGAGATCCTTTATGGTCATTTTAGGTATCGATCCCGGAACAGCTATTTGCGGTTTCGGTCTTGTCGAGAAAAAAAATTATCAATATAAGCTTTTGGATTACGGCGCCATCAATACACCGCCGACCATAACTTTGGAAGAACGACTTGTTCGTATTTATGACGGAATAGGTTTGTTGATCGATCGCTATCATCCCGAAGAAATGGCTGTGGAAGAACTTTTTTTTAACAACAACGCGAAAACCGCCATTGCTGTGGGACAGGCTCGCGGTGTGATCCTTTTGGCCGGGGCGCATAAAGGGATCCCGATCTATGAATATACGCCGCTTCAGGTTAAACAGGCCATTGTCGGCTACGGACGTGCCGATAAAGGACAAATTCAATACATGGTGAAAACAATGTTAAATATGAAAGAGATCCCCAAACCCGATGACGCTGCCGATGCTCTTGCCATTGCTATGTGTCACGGTCAAAGTAATCGTAAATTAATGTAGGAGTTTTGCTATGATCGCATCAGTTCGCGGCGAAATCATTGCCGTAGAAGAAGACGCCCTTGTCGTTTCCGTAAACGGTCTCGGCATCAGAGTCTTTGCTCCGCTGAATCGCATGGATGGTCTTTATCGACTTAATGAAGAGATTTTTCTTTATACTCATTTTATCGTCAGGGAAGATCAATGGAATCTGTTTGGCTTTGTCAGCGAGGATGAATTAACGCTTTTTAAACAAATGCTGAATGTTTCCAGCATCGGCGGTAAGATCGCTCTTGCGATTCTGAATCTGCTGTCTCCCGGTGAAATCGTTTCCGCTGTAAGCAGTGGTGATGCCAAAGTGTTTGAACGTGTTTCCGGGATCGGAAAGAAATC
>CACXDX010000092.1 GCA_902766525.1 uncultured Bacillota bacterium
GATCTCTCGGTGGATCCTCATCACAGCATTGAGGATATCGGTATTGCTCTGGGCCTGGCGCTGAAAGAGGCTCTCGGCGAAAAGAAGGGCATCGCCCGTTACGGCAGTGCCTTGATCCCCATGGATGAGGCCCTGGCCGAAGCGGCGCTTGATCTCTCCGGTCGTGCATTCCTCGTTTTCAACGCCGATTTCAGTGTGGACCGTATCGGGGAATTTCCTACGGAGATGACGGAAGAATTCTTCCGGGCTCTGGCCTTTAACGCCGGTTTTACGCTGCATCTCAATGTGCGCTGCGGGAAGAATAATCATCATATCGCCGAATCTCTGTTCAAAGCCTTTGCTCATGCGCTGAAAGCGGCTGTCCGTAAGGAAGGGGAAGAGATTTTATCCACGAAGGGAGTTCTTTGAGATGTCTTCTTTTCAGATCCTTCCGGCCATTGACATGATCGACGGCCAATGTGTTCGTCTTGTCCGCGGCGATTATGCTCAAAAAACGGTTTTTGCCGATGATCCCCTGATCAAAGCGAAGGAATTTGAGGCCGCCGGCGCCGACTCCATCCATCTTGTCGATTTGGATGGCGCCAAAGCAGGCCGCCCCGTCAACGATGCGATTATTCGTTCCGTCAAAAAGGAAACTTCGCTTTTTGCCGAAGTCGGCGGTGGGATCCGAACCCTTGAACAGATCGAAAGCTATATAGACGCCGGTCTCGACCGCGTCATTGTGGGCACCGCGGCCGTGCGGGACAGAGCATTTCTTACCGAGGCGGCGAAAAAATACGGTGATCGTCTCGCCGTCGGGATCGACGCCAAAGACGGCTGTGTCGCCATTGAGGGCTGGACGGAAAAAAGCGATCTCTCCGCCGTTGAATTCGCGAAGATCGTTGCCGGTCTCGGGATCGCGACGATCATTTATACGGATATTTCCCGCGACGGTATGCTGGCCGGTCCCAATCTTGAGGCCATGAAGATCATGGCTCAATCGGTCTCGGCCAAGGTTATCGCTTCCGGCGGTGTGACCCGCGCGGACGATCTGGAAAATCTGAAGACGACCGGTGTTGCCGGCGCCATTATCGGCAAAGCCATCTATACCGGAGATATTACATTGGAACAGATATGGGGGAAGAAATCATGAAGGAAGATTTTTTTTCTGAAATAAAATTTGATGATCAAGGTCTTGTCCCCGCCGTCGCTTACGATACGATCAGCGGCGAAGTGGTGATGATGGCGTATATGAACAGGGAATCTCTGGCGTTGACGCTGGAGACCGGTTACTGCACCTATTTCAGCCGTTCCCGTCAAAAGCTCTGGAAAAAAGGAGAAACAAGCGGGAACGTACAAAAATTGATCCGACTTAAAGTCGATTGTGACGGAGATACGCTCCTGCTTGAAATCGAACAGAGCGGCGGAGCCTGTCATACCGGTCACGACAGCTGCTTTTATCGGGAATGGAACGGTGAAAGTTGGCGGGAAGTGCGCGCCGCCGGTGATATCGGCCGTGCCATGCGTCTTGAATACGATGTGGTGAAAAGACGTGCCGAAAATCCCAAAGAAGGATCCTATACCAACTATCTTCTGGATAAAGGCGTGGATAAAATTTGTAAAAAGGTCGGAGAAGAAGCCACCGAATGCGTGATCGCCGCCAAAAACCGCAGTGTGGAAGAGCTGCAGTGGGAAGCCGCCGATCTGATTTACCATATGACGGTGCTCCTTTATGAGCAGGGACTGAATTGGGACGTTGTCGGCGATAAAATGTTATATCGTCAAAAAGGCGGTAAATAAAGGATGATTTCTTTTCTTTGATATGAATGAAAGCTGCGTCGTTTTTTTCGAAAGTTTACGAAAAGAACGACGCATTCTGATATTTTTGAGAGACGATGATGATGACGGGAAAAAATAATCCGCTGGGTGTTGAGCATATCGGGCGTTTGCTGATTCGTTTTGCCGTCCCCTGTATTTTGGGGATGGTGATTTCCGCGTCCTATAATCTCGTCGATCAGATTTTTATCGGGCGCAGCATCGGTATTTACGGAAACGCCGCCACCAATGTCGCGTTTCCGCTCGCTATTACCTGTACGGCGCTGTCACTGCTTTTCGGCATCGGCGGTGCAGCCAATTACAATCTGAGTCTCGGGCGTAAAGAATATGATAAGGCGCGGTTTTTTGCCGGTAATACCGTTTTTCTGATGCTCTTCGGCGGGATAGCTTTATCCATTCTGGTATTGCTGTTTCTGAAACCGCTGCTTCTGCTCTGCGGCGGAACGGAACAGGTCATGCCCTATGCCGAATCCTACGTTTCCGTGACGGCATTGGGGATTCCCTTTCTGATTTTGACCATCGGCGGCGGTCATCTGATTCGCGGTGACGGCAGCCCCAATTACGCTATGGCTTGCAGTATCGTCGGTGCGGTCATCAACACGATCCTCGACCCTGTTTTTCTCTTCGGTCTTAAAACCGGCATCGTCGGCGCAGCCTGGGCTTCTGTGATCGGCCAGGTTATTTCCGGCGGTATGGTGATCTTTTATCTGACCCGTTTTCATCAGGTCGCTCTCGGCCTCAAGGATCTCCGTCCGCGTGTATCCTATTGCCTCGGCATTATGGCTTTGGGGCTCGCACCTTTCTTTAATCAATTGGCGATGATGGTGGTGCAGATCGTGCTCAATAATTCTTTGACCTTTTACGGCGCGGCCTCATCCTTCGGCAGTAATATCCCGCTGGCCTGCGCCGGTATCGTCTCTAAAGTGAGCATGCTCTTTTTTTCCGTTATCATCGGCATGGCCCAGGGGCTCCAGCCTATTGTCGGGTTTAATTACGGTGCGCGTCAATACGATCGTGTTAAAGAGGCCTATCTGAAAATGCTGATGGCCGCTGTCGTTGTATCGGTCGTTTCTTTTCTGGTTTTTCAACTGTTTCCCCGGCCTCTCGCCTCGCTCTTCGGTGACGGCGGCGAAGAATATTTCCTCCTCGCCGAAGATTTTTTCCGCATTTTCCTTTTCGGTGTTTTGATCAACGGGATACAGCCGATTACCGCGAATTTCTTCACAGCCATCGGAAAACCGCTGAAAGGCGTTTTTATGTCGCTGACCCGTCAGATTCTCTTTCTCTTGCCCCTGCTGCTGATTTTGCCGTTGTACTTTTCTTTGGACGGTATCCTTTACGCGGCGCCGATCGCCGATTTTATGGCGGCGATCACGGCGGTACTGATGATCATCGGGGAATTCAAACAGATGGATCGCTTAAAAGAAGATGCCGTGCGGTAATAACCGGTTGCCGCAGATCCCTGTCATGATGTGAAAAGAAGCGAATTCATGGGATTCTTTTATTTTTTTCGGAAATATGGTAGAATAAGTAAATGATGAAATGCGGAGGATAGAATGAGTTTCGTTCATTTGCATAATCATAGTGAATACAGCCTTTTAGACGGATTCGCCCGTATTCCCAAAATGGTGGCCAAAGCCAAGGAATACGGGATGAACGCCTGCGCCATAACGGATCACGGCGTGATGTACGGCGCGGTCGATTTCTATAAAGCCTGCAAAAAAGAAGGGATCAAAGCGATCATCGGCTGTGAGGCGTATGTTGCTGCCCGCAGTCGTTTTGATAAAGATCCCGTTCAGGACAGAGAGCGTTATCACCTTGTTTTGCTGGCGGAAAATGAAACCGGCTATAAAAATCTCTGTAAAATGATCTCTTTTGCCTCTACCGAAGGGTATTATTATAAACCTCGCATCGACAGGGAACTGATGAAACGATACCATGAGGGGATCATCGTTCTTTCCGCATGTCTTGCCGGAGAAATTGCCCGAGCCTGCCGTGATGACGATATGGAAAAGGCCAAAGAGATCGCTTTGGAATATCAGGAGATTTTCGGGAAAGACAATTATTTTCTTGAGATCCAGGATCACGGCTATGAAGACGATAAAATTGTCGCTCCCAGGATTATCGCTTTAAGCGAAGAGCTGAATATTCCGCTTGTCGTTACCAACGACGTTCATTATGTCGAACCCGAAGACGCCGAATACCATGATATTCTCCTTTGTATTCAAACGGGGAAAACCCTGCGGGATGAAAACCGCATGCGCTACGAAGGCGGCCAGTTTTATTTTAAAAGCGAAGAAGAAATGGCGTCGCTTTTCCCGGATCATCCCGAGGCATTGGAAAATACACAGAAGATCGCGGATCGCTGTAATGTCGATTTTCATTTTGCGCCGCCCTATTTCCTGCCGGAATTTCCCGTGCCCGAGGGTTATACGATCCCCGGTTATCTGCGCTACCTTTGCGAAGAGGGTTTGAAAAAACGCTATGAGATCATTACCGATGAAGTCAAAGAACGTTTTGAGTATGAACTCGGCGTCATTCTCAAAATGGATTTTCCCAGTTATTTTCTGATCGTTTGGGACATGATCAATTTTGCCAAAGAAAACGGCATCATGGTCGGTCCCGGCCGCGGCAGCGCCGCCGGCAGCATCGTGGCGTATGCTTTGGGGATTACCGATATCGATCCTCTTCGTTACGATCTGCTCTTTGAACGCTTCCTTAATCCTTCCCGTATCTCCATGCCCGATATTGATACGGATTTTTGCATTGAGCGCCGGGGAGAGGTTTTTGATTACCTCGGTGAAAAATACGGTCATGATCATGTTTCTCAGATCATCACTTTCGGAACGATGAAGGCCCGTCTTGCCGTTCGTGATGTCGGTCGGGTGATGGATATGCCCTATGCCGAAGTTGATAAAGTGGCCAAACAGGTGCCGGAAGATCTGGGGATGACCATTAAAAAAGCGCTGGAGATCAATCCCGATCTCAGGGCGATGTGTGAGGATCCCACGATCAACGATCTTATCACGGCCGCGATGAAGATCGAAGGTATGCCCCGTCATCACGGTCTCCACGCCGCCGGTCTTGTGATCGCGCCGGAACCGGTCTATCATTATCTGCCGATTCAGGCCGGTGACGAAGGTGCTCTCGCCACACAGTTTGCCAAAGAAACCGTGGAGGAAATGGGGCTTTTAAAAATGGATCTGCTGGGGCTGCGCAACCTCACCGTGATCCGGGACGCCCTGAACAATATCCGTATGACCCGGGGAGAAACGATCGATATCTCCAAAATCCCCCTTGACGACGGGGAAACCTTCGCCATGCTCGGACGCGGCGAAGGGAACGGTGTTTTTCAATTGGAAAGCGACGGTATGCAGCGGGTGATGCGCGATCTGCAGCCTTCCAACATCGCCGAGATCACGGCTCTCGTTGCTCTTTACCGTCCCGGCCCCATCAAC
>CACXDX010000093.1 GCA_902766525.1 uncultured Bacillota bacterium
AGCGGCGTCTTTTTCGATATGCTTGCGATATTCATCGAGGGTCGTAGCGCCGATACACTGAAGTTCTCCCCGGGAAAGAGCCGGTTTTAAGATATTGGCGGCATCCATGGATCCTTCGGCAGAACCCGCGCCGATCAAAGTGTGAAACTCATCGATAAAGAGGATGATATCTCCCGCCTCATGGATTTCCTTCAGCACCTTTTGAAGATTTTCTTCAAAATCGCCGCGGTATTTCGTCCCCGCGACGAGGGAAGAGAGATCGAGAGAAACCACTCTCTTGTCGGCGATGGTTTCGGGAACCGTACCCTCGACGATACGCTCGGCGAGCCCTTCGGCGATAGCGGTTTTACCGACGCCGGGTTCCCCGATGAGCACCGGATTGTTTTTGGTACGGCGGCTCAAAATCTGCACCACACGCTCGATTTCTTTATTTCGGCCGATGATGGGATCGAGCTTGCCTTCTTTGGCCAGCTGAGTCAGATCGCGGCTGCATTTATCCAGCTGATCCGTTTTTTGACCCGTTTTCGCGCCGGCGGCGTCGCTTTGGCCGAAGAAGGAATGCTGATCCCCGCCGCCGAAACCAATGCCGCCCTGAGCGGACTGGGGGTTTTCGGTATTTTGGAAAAGCTCCATGACCTTCTCTTCGGTGATCCCCATCTGAGCCAGATACTGCGCGGCGGCACAATCCTTCTCCTTGAGGATGCCGACAAGGATATGTTCCGTGGCGATATAGCCAAGACCGAGAGACGCGGCAAACTCATTGGCGTGATCACAGACCTTTCTCACCCGAGGTGAAAAATCGATGGCCTGAGACTGGAAAATGCCTGTCGGTTTCGCCGCGGATCTTTCCAGATCAGCGGCGAAGGAGCGGACATTAAAGCCCATCGCTCTTAAAACCTGAGCGGCGACACAGCTTTCTTCCGCGATGATCCCGGCCAGAAGGTGGTCCGTACCGACACTGTCACTGTTTAATTTCTTCGCCATGACACGGCTGTTTTTTAATACACGTTGAGATTTTTGAGTCAATTGAAACATCATAATTACTCGCCTCCTTTGAGTTCATCGCGGATCAGATCCGCGCGATATTTCATCATTTCCGTTTTGGATAAATTTTGTTTTTTGAGTTTGTTTAAAATAACCGGCTGCATCAAAAGAAGCAGATGGTTGAAACTTTTTGCGGGATAAGTATCAACGAGCTCAAGCTCACTGCCGAGCCTCAGCAGGCTCAAAAGCTGAAAGGCTTCGCCGATTTCCAGCAAACGGGCGTTTTTGAGAACGGCTTCGGCCCGAAAGACCTGATCTTCAAGGTAAAGACGATTATTTGTCAGCAAGTCTTTCCTCGTCTTCTGTTCGGCGCCGACGATTTCCGAAACGATATCGTTGAGGTCCGTGATGATTTCCTCTTCGGACAAACCGAGAGTCACCTGATTTGAAACCTGGAAGAGGTTGCCCTTGCCTTCGCTCCCCTCGCCGTACAGACCGCGGCAGGTATAACCGTATTTAGGAAGACTGTTCAGCAGATCGCCGGAATGCTTCGTCATCACCAGCGCCGGCAGGTGCAGCATCACCGAGGCTCTCAGCCCGGTACCCGTATTCGAAGGACAACTCGTCAAATAGCCCCAGCGTTCGGAAAAGGCCGGCGGAATATAACGGGCGATCATATCATCGGCGGCGGATGCCTTTTCCCAGCATTGTTCCAGAGAACGCCCGGGATACAGGCTTTGGATGCGTAAATGATCCTCTTCATTGATCATAACGGAAAGCGTTTCGGCGGTGTTGATCAGCAGACCGCCGACGCCTTCGGACAGCGCCAGACCGGGACTGATCTGATGCTTTTCCACCAGCACCATCTTTTCTTCCCGCGGCACCAGAGAGAGATCGATCAGATCGAGATCCTCCAAACCGTTGCCGGCCTTCGTCTTGGGAATGGAAGCGACGAGATTCAGAAATTCCCGCTCCCGCTGGAGAGACAGACTTGAAGGAAAAGGATAATCCGCCGCGTTGCGGGCCAGACGGACGCGGCTGCTGATGACGATGTCGCTGTCGCGGCCGTTCCCTTCCATCCAATAACTGCTCATCGTATTGAACACGCGATATTCACTCATTTTCCCGTCCCTCCTCGGCTTGTTCGATCTTCTTTTTGAGCAGTGCTGCGGTTTTATAGTCTCTGTTCATCACGGCTTCCGCCAATTCCCGCTGCCAAAGCTCCTTCTGGGAAGGCTGAGACGGCTTATCTTCCGAAGGTTTCGGCGAGCCTTCGGGATGTTTCCCCTTATGCTCCGTGTGAAAATGAAGCTTTTTAAAAATGGGTGTCAGCCGGTCACCGAAGGTCTCATAGCAATCGGCGCAGCCGAATTTGCCCCGATCCATAAAGCGCTGCAGCGTCATGCCGCAGGTTGGGCAAGCCAATGTCGTTCCCATACGGTTATCCGCGTATCTTGACAGTAACGGAAACAGGGACAGCGGATCGAAACCGCCGACGGACAAGTGGGAGCCCAATTCCTTCATCGCGCATTCCGCACAGATATGCCGTGTTTTTTCCTCTCCGTTGATTTGTTCATAGTATGTTATCACAGCCGGATTGCTGCCGCATTTTTCACATAACATTTTTCATCCCTCCAATCAGTAATCCATACGCAGAAGCGTAATCAAAACATTCTTGATCATCGCCGCTCTCAGCCGGTCTTCGGATTCACCGGCGGCAGCCAGCGTGTCTTTGTCGATCATGGACATGATCAACATATATTCTCCGCGGTCGATCACGGATTCCTCCAACAGTCGACCGAGAAAACCCTCGGCGGTCCGATAGGACATCTCGCTGCCGGAAACGGCGCTGATCAGATCTTTCATTTCCCGATCGTCGGTAACCTCCAGACGAATGATCCGGAAGCAGCCGCCCGCGCCGCGGCGACTGACCACATGATATCCCTGTTCATCCCGGAAACGGGTTTCCAGCACATAATTGATCTGTGAGGGAACACAGGAAAAAACCTCTGCCAGATCCTTTCTCTTCAGCTCGACACTGTTGAGATCGGCGGCGTCCATCATATCTTTGATATATCGTTCGATCCTGCTCGCCAGCGTACTCATAGGATCGCCTCCTTGTTTTTTGATCTTATTTGACCTTTCTGAATACCATTTTAACACGATCATTTTTAAAATGCAAGCACTTTTTTTGACCTTTTTTGATTTTTATTTGACTTTTTTTGACCATTCTGCCGTCACGCCGGCATTTCTTTCCGAAAAAATTTTCAATGTCCTCCGCTTTACCCTTCCGCGCATTCCGTTTGACAGCACGTGCGAAACATACTACAATAAAAGTCATGAAGATCCATATCGTTCCAAGTGAATATGAAGGCCGGCGTCTCTGCGATTATCTGCGTGATCTGGGCTATTCCCAAACCATGCTGACCCGGTTGAAGAATGAAGGCGGCCTCAGCGTCAACGGCCGTTTTCAGCGCAACATCGATCCGATCCGGGCGGGAGACAAGGTTTTCATCGAATTTCCCGACAAGGAAAGCGTGCTCACGCCCAACGGCAGCCTGAAAATTCCCGTACTCTATGAAACAGAAGATCTGATCATCTACGACAAACCCGACGATATGCTGGTGCATCCCGCGGGAAAAGGCTTTGACGACGCCCTCGGCAATGATTTCAGCTTTCGTTTTCCCGGCGTCCCCTTTCGTCCTTTGGGCCGACTCGACCGGCATACGACCGGTCTCTGTCTCATCGCAAAGAACAAGCTGACCGCCGTTCGTTTGAGCCGGAACATCGAAAAGGAATATTACGCCGTTACGGAAGGGGTCTTTAAAGAAAAAAACGGCGTCGTCGACGCGCCTCTGCTGAGAGTTCCCGGTTCCACCATCATGCGCAAGGTGGATCCCGCCGGAAAACCTTCGCTCAGCGAGTACAGAGTGATCCGCCAATATCCGAGCCATGCACTGGTTCTGCTGAAGCTGCAGACGGGACGCACCCATCAGATCCGTGTTCACATGGCTTATCTCGGTCATCCTCTGGCCGGAGATACGCTCTACGGCGGACATACCGATCTGATCACCCGCCAGGCGCTCCACTGCGGCAGAATGATCTGCCGTCACGGCGAAAACATCTTTGATGTTCGCTCTCCGCTGCCGGAAGACATGGACCGGCTTTTAAAAAATATTGAAGCATAAGAAAAGCCTGTCGGTTTTTTCCGACAGGTTTTCCTTTTTTATCTGTCTGCCTTGCTCCTCACTCCGATATCATGATAACACGAAGTATGTACCGAAATGGGGACAAAACATTTTTTATTCGTTTTCCAAAACGGATTGCAGAACTCTGTTGGCGATGGGTCCGGC
>CACXDX010000094.1 GCA_902766525.1 uncultured Bacillota bacterium
ACGAAAAACGGCGGCTGAAGCCGCGGCCGCGACGGGATTCCCGCCGAAAGTGGAGCCGTGACTGCCCGGGCCGAAGGAAGACGCAACCTCTTCGGAGGCGATAAAACAGCCGAAAGGCAGGCCTCCGCCCAACGCTTTGGCCGTGGTAACGATATCCGGCTTGATGCCGTACTGTTCATAAGCGAAAAACGTACCTGTTCGCCCCATGCCGCACTGCACTTCATCAAAAATCAAAAGCAGTCCCTTTTCTTTACACAGCGCCGCAATCGCTTTCAGATAGTCCTCATCGGCGGGGAAGACGCCGCCCTCCCCCTGTATCGGCTCAAGCATGATCGCGGCGGTCTTTTCCGAAAGCGCCGCCTTCAAACCTTCGAAATCATTGTAGGGCGCGTAAACAAACCCTTCGGGCAGCGGCGCAAAACCCGTTTTTACCTTATCCTGACCGGTGGCCGTCAATGTCGCCAGCGTACGGCCGTGGAAGGAACGCAGCATGGTGATAATCTCATAGCGATCCTCTCCCCGGTCATAAAAATACTTTCGTGCCAGTTTGACCGCACCTTCATTGGCTTCCGCGCCGCTGTTGGAGAAAAAGACACGATCCAGGCCGCTGTATTTTTTCAGATAGGCCGCCGCCTGCAGCATCGGTTCACTCCAATAAAGATTGGAGCAGTGACAGAGCGTTTCGGCCTGTTTTTTTATGGCCGCCACCACCGCGGGATGACAATGGCCCAAACTGTTGACGGAAATACCGCTGCCGAAATCAAGATAGGCTTTGCCGTTTTCGTCATAAACGTAAGCCCCCTTCCCCCGGACAATCGTCAAAGGAAAGCGGGCATAGGTTTCCATTAAAAGATGAGCATCATTCGGAACAGACATGAGATTCTCCTTTCGTCAGCATGGTGCCGACACCGCTGTCGGTAAACAGTTCCAGCAAAAGGCTGTGAGGAACACGCCCGTCAATAATATGAACATTCTGTACACCGCCGTAAATGGCATTGACACAGCTTTCCAATTTTGGGATCATACCCTTTTTGACCGCACCCTGTTTCATCAGATCGTTGACTTCATCGGTTGAAAGATGGGAGATCAGCGAGGATTTATCGCTGAAATCACGGTAGAGCCCCTCCACATCGGTGAGGAGGAAGAGTTTCATGGCGCCGAGAGCGGCGGCGATCTTGCCGGCGGCAATATCGGCGTTCACATTATAGGTTTGCCCCTCCTCATCGGTGCCGATGGGGGCGATAACCGGAATATACATATCATTGAGCAGGTTATTAATTAAAGTGCAGTCCACACTTTCCACTTCTCCCACCATGCCGATATCCACGGCATGAAGACCGTTCTCGTCTTCAACTTTCGCATATTTTTTGGTACATTTGAGCATGGCGCCGTCCTTTCCCGAAAGACCGACGGCTTTACCGCCGAGACGATTGAGCTCGGAAACGGTATGCTGATTGACCTTCCCGACCAACACCATGGAAACGGTTTCCATCACCGCGTCATCGGTAACGCGGAGACCGCTTTTAAAATCACTTTTGATATCGAGCCGATTCAGATAATCCTCAATGTCGGGACCGCCGCCGTGAACAAGAACGGTGCGGATACCGACGAGATTCATCAAAATCAAATCGCGGAAGACGGCCTCCTTCAGATCTTCGTTGATCATGGCATTGCCGCCGTATTTCACCACGATGGTCTTGCCGTAAAACTTTTGCACATAGGGCAGGCATTCAATAAAGATCTGCGCTTTTTCCAGATTTTTATCCATTTTTGTCATGATATCATTCTCCTCAGGTCCGATAATCGGCGTTGATCTTCACATAATCATAAGTGAGATCGCAGCCCCAGGCTTTACCTTCAGCGTCTCCGAGTTTGAGATCGATTATGACGGAGATATTTTCCTCGGTAAGGATTTCCTCGGCCAGGATTTCATCGAAGACAAGACCTGTGCCGTTTTCGGCAACACAAATCTCACCTTTATAGCTTTCCAGAGAAATATCCACCTTTTCGGGATCGATTTCCACACCGGCATAACCCACGGCGCAGATGATCCGCCCCCAATTGGCGTCTTTACCGAAAATCGCCGCCTTGACCAGATTGGAAGAAACAACGGTTTTCGCCGCGAGCAGCGCGTCGCTTTCACTCTTGGCGTGAATGACTTTGGCTTCCAGCAGATGGGACGCGCCTTCTCCGTCACGGGCGATTTTTTTGGCCAGATAAAAACAGATGTCTTTGAGCACGGCGACAAAACGCTGATACGCTTTGCTTCCGTATCGGATGGAAGCGTTGCCGGCGGCGCCGTTGGCCAGGATCAGGCAAGTGTCATTGGTGCTCATATCCCCGTCGACGGAGATCTGATTGAAGCTCAAAGCAACGGCCTCATTTAAAGCCTTCTGCAGCGTTTCGCCGTCGATCACCGCATCGGTCGTCAGAAAGCAGAGCATTGTCGCCATATTGGGACAGATCATGCCGCTGCCTTTGGCCATACCGCCGATGGTAACGGTAACACCGTCGAGATCAACGCTCTTTGCCATTTCTTTGCGATAGACATCAGTGGTAAGAATCGCCTCGGCTGCGTGGCGGCCGCCGTTCTCGGAGAGACATAACGATACTTCCTTAATACCTTTGACGACCCGATCCATCGGCATTGCCTGGCCGATCACGCCGGTAGAACAGACAAGCACATCGTTTTCGGGAACACCCAGAAGAGACGCGGCGGTTTTTGCCATGGTTCTGACATCCTCATCCCCCTGCGGCCCGGTGCAGGCATTGGCATTGCCCGAATTGATCACCACGGCCTGAGCTTTATGGGTCTCGACGATTTCCATATCGTAACGGACCGGCGCCGCTTTGATCTTATTGGTGGTAAAAACACCGGCAACACGGCAAGGCAGATCCGAACAGATCATCGCGATATCTTTTTTTTCTTTATTTGACGTTTTCACGCCGACATGCACACCGCCGGCCCGAAATCCGTCCGCACAGGTAACAGCATTTTCAAATACAGCCATATTGTCCTCCATTTTTCATTTCTTCGGCGCTGATCAGGGGAAGATCGGCAGCATGGTGAGACCTTCCCTTTCATCAAAGCCGTACATAACGTTCATATTCTGCACCGCCTGACCGGCGGCACCTTTCACGAGATTATCCAAAACCGAACAGACGATGACCCGCTCGGTACGGGGATCGACGGTAAAACCGATGATCACATAATTGGTTCCCTGGATCCATTTTGTTTCGGGCATTTTGCCCCGAGGCAAAACCCGGATAAAGGGCTCTCCTTCATAGCGATTCCGGAAAATCGCCTCGAGATCGGCTTTTTTCCCTTTTTCGTTCAGCTTGGCGTAAGCTGTCGTCAAAATGCCTCTGTTCATCGGCGTCAGGTGGGGCGTAAAGCTGATCGTCAGCGGTCTGCCCGCGGCTTCGCTGAGGTTTTGTTCGATCTCCGGCGTATGACGATGAGAGGCAACGCCGTAGGCCTTGATGCTTTCGGAACACTCCCCGTAGAGCGAACCTTCCTTTAAACCTCTGCCGGCTCCCGAGATACCGCTTTTTGAGTCAAAGATCAAGCTGTCGAGATCAACACATCCCGCTTCGACCAAAGGAAGCATCGCCAGGGTCGCTCCCGTCACATAGCATCCGGGATTGGCGATCAGACCGTGGTCGGGAATGAGATCTCTGTGCATTTCCACAAGACCGTAGACGGTATCGGAACAAAGCTCGGGCGCCTCATGATGTCCGTACCATCGCTCATAAGTCGCCACATCGTGAAATCTGAAATCGGCGCCGAGATCGATGACATTTTTATTTTTTTCCAGACAGGCTTTGACAAAGGGTACGGAAGCGCCGTGGGGCAAAGCCAAAAAGACGACGTCCGTATCGTTAACAGCCGGATCGGTCTTTAGGGAAAAATCTTCGTCAACATCGCCGACAACCATTCCTCTGAGTTCCGTCAGATATCCCAAAGAAGGAAAGACTTCCTCAAAGCATCGGTTTTTACTGCCCTTCGCTACCAAATGACGGATTTTACATTCCTTATGATTCGCTAAAATGCGAATAAGTTCCGCGCCGGCATAGCCCGAAGCGCCGATGATCGTTACATCTGTCATAACCGATCCTCCCGAAAAATTTCTCAGTCAATGATTTCACTGTTGTATTATACATCATTATTTATATATATTCAAGTACCTTTTTCTTATTTTCCTGTAAATAATTGCAGAAATGTCACGAATTTTTTATTTTTTTGCATTATAATGTTAATACCTCCGTTATACCCGTATAAAAATCATTTTTCGGGGCAGATTAACAGCAATGTCATTTAGGAGGTTGATTAAAAATGATCCAACGCGGTTCCAAGATCACGATTTTTATGTTGATCGCCGTATTCTGTGCTTTCTCTTTTGTCGGCTGCGGCAACAGTGAGGATGACAATCGCTTTACCGACGGAGACAACGACGGCAGCAGCATCGTCGAAGAAGAAGAGAGCAACCGGGATGAAAGCGATGAAAACAGCGCGAGCGACGTCATCCTTTCCTTGGTTTCTCCGGCCGACGGTGAAACCGTCGAAAGCGGTATCGTCAAAGTCGTCGGCAAAGCGGAAAACGCCCCCGCACCCGGCAAAGACAAAGTCTATATCGAGCTTATGAGTGAAGACGGCAAACAACTCGGCAAAAGTTCTTCTCTCGTTGCCGATCTCGATGAAGAATTCAGCGCCGATCTCAAATATGAGATCAGCGACACCATGAAGCGCAATGATGATGAAACGGTCAACGCCGATCTGCACGTCTACATGAACGACGGCGACGGCGCAATGGCCGCGGAGACGACCATCCGCATCAAAGTAAAATAAAAACCCCATTCCGTATCCGAACAGGCATAAAAGGCCGCTGTTCCCTCTCAGAGAGGAACAGCGGCCATTCTTTGTTTGATCGGATCAGACGTTGAAAAGATTGACGTACTTCGCAAGTTTAATACCGTCAATGGCTTCAAAACCCGCCAATTCCTTTTCCGTGAGTTTTCTGTCAATGGAAAGGATGATCATCGCGTCACCGGCTTCATCGGGAGCGCACTGCATCGCGCCGATGTTGAGACCGAGACCGCCGGCAACGGCACCGACTTCACCGATACGGCCGGGTTTATCTTCGTTAATAATAAAGACCATGTTCGAGGTCGGCTTGATATCAAAGAAATAATGATCGATGCGGTTAATACGCACTTCGTTTTCACCGGCAACGAGACCGGCAAAAGTATGACTGACGCCGTTTCCGGTAATTTTCACTTTGATCAGATTGTTAAAACGAATATCGCTTTCGTTTTCGGCTGTGGAAATCGCGATGCCTTCTTCTTCCGCCATACCGGCAACGTTGACATAATTGACGCGGCCTTCCATGACCGGTTCAAAAACGCCTTTCAACACGGCGAGATTGATGGTCTTTTTATCATACTTGGCGGCTTCGCCGCAGTAGGTGATCTTCATGGAATCGATGGGCTCTTTAAAGATGCCGTAATAGAGGTTGCCCAGACATTCGGCAATTTTAAGATAATCGAAAAGCCCTTCCATTTCCGTGGAACCGAGGGTCGGCAGATTCACGGCATTGGGAACCATCTTGCCGTCGAGAACGTCAATGACTTCCTGAGCCACGGCGATACCGACATTTCTCTGAGCTTCATAAGTAGAAGCACCGAGATGGGGTGTAAACACAACTTTATCGCTTTTCAAAAGCGGTGTGATCAATTGAGGCTCATCTTTTAAAACGTCAATGGCCGCCGTGGCGACTTTACCCGATTCCAAAGCTTCATAAAGCGCTTCTTCATTGATAAGACCGCCTCTGGCGCAGTTGACGACGTGGAGACCGTCTTTGGCGGCGGCGAGCTGTTCCGCGCCGACCATACCCATGGTTTCCCATGTTTTGGGCGTATGAATGGTAAGGAAATCCACTTCCTTCATGAGATCCATCAAAGTGCTTTTCTTTTCCGCGCCGAAACGTTCAAAACGTTCATCGGCGATGTACGGATCGTAGGCGATCACTTTCATGCCGAAAGCCTTCATGCGCACACAGACCTTGGACCCGATACGGCCGAGACCGATGATGCCGAGGGTTTTGCCCATCAGCTCCGTCCCTTTCAGACCGTCTCTGCCCCATTCACCGGAACGGATCTTGTTATTTGCCCGAGGGATATTGCGGTTGGAGGCCAAAAGCAAAGAAATCGTATGCTCCGCCGTGGTAACGGTATTGGCGTCGGGCGTATTGGCGACAATGATGCCGCGGCGGGAGGCGCCTTCCATTTCAATGTTGTCCACACCGTTTCCCGCACGACCGACAACACGAAGTTTTTCAGCGTGTTCATACAATTCTTCATTTACTTTGGTTGCGCTGCGAACGATCAGAGCATCGTACTGACCGATGATATCAAGAAGCTCTTCTCTGCTGATTTTGGGACAATAATCCACTTCCAGCCCGGAAGATTTGAGAGCGGCGACACCTTCATCCGCAATTTTTTCCGCAACGATTACTTTTCCTGTCGGCATATTTCCATCCCTCCTGATGAGATTGATTAAACAATGTGAGTGAATTACATTATACATCTATTCAATATAAAATGCAACGGTTTTTCCTTAAATAATTCCTGTCAGACCTTGGCCTCAAATCGGGCGGAATACTTCTTCAGATAAAATTCTCTCATCGCTTCAATATCTTCATCCGCCAAAGGATTCAGGGGTTTATCGGGGAAAATCGGCGCCAAAAGCCGAATTCTGGCATTTTTTTCGGCAACGATGGCATGGGCTTCGGCATCATTCATGTTTTTTCCGCAGCAAAATGCGCCGCAGCCGTGGATAAATACACCGTGATGATCGGCGAGAGCCTCAGCCACATCCGTATTTTTTCCCTCACTTTGAGCCATAAACGAGCCGTTGATCTGTGCAAAATCATCGAGATATGATCGCAGCGGATCACCCAGAAAAGAAAAGGCGAAAACCGAAGGGGTTTTGCAATGTCTGATCGCGCCGATATCCGGCCTGGCTTCATAAACGGTCAAATGCAGCCGCATGGTATCGGAAACCTCATCTTCCGCCAAAGCGTCGGATAAAAGCACGGCGCTGCCGTCGGGCAAATGAAAGATGACATCGCTGCCTTGCTTCTCACTGCTGAGCAAATCGGGAGCGTTTTCCGGTTCGGGAAAATCGATACCCTGATCCCGAAGGATCAGCGCATAGGGAGAATCTGCCATGGTCAGGCGGCGGCCGACATATGATTCAAAGGCCCTGCGGATATAGTATGAGGAAATCATTTCCAGGCCGGCGGCATAACGCAAAGTCGTTTCGGCGCCGTTTCCCATACAAACGGCGCCGTGGTGTGCCATGAGGACGATCCGATGACGGCCGCCGTCAAAAGCGCCGGCGACGTGATCTCTCAAAGCGTCACTGCCGGGAAATCCGTAATCGGCACAGGGAACCGACTCCGAAAAAATCGTGCCTTCGGCGGCAACCGCAAGATCACTTTCATAAGCACTGAGCACCGAGGCTTCGGTCTGATGGGTATGAATGATAAAATCGATATCTTCACAATCCCTGTAACAGGCCAGATGCATACCGTTTTCCGAAGAAGGCAAAATATCCCCCCAGGATTGAGCGTCGGAAATATTCATGATCACGATCTCTTCCGGCAGCAATGTTTCGTAATCTCTGCCGCTGGGTGTGATCACAAAATGATTATCATCCACTCTGGCGCTGACATTACCCCAGGTACGAACGATCAATCCGGAATATAATAATTGTTTGCCCACGGCGATGACGTCGGCCCGGGCGTCCTTCAAATCCATATCTTTTCATCCTTTCGGATCTCAATCCCGCAAACAATAAGCAGCCATGCCTTTGCCTGCCTGATGGCCGCTGCAAAGCGCCGCCTGAATATTGAAACCTCCGGTATAACCGTCAATATCGAGAACCTCTCCGGCAAAAAACAAACCGTCGACTTTTTTTGACATCATCGTTTTGGGGTCAACTTCTCTGACACAAATACCGCCGCCGGTAACAATGGCTTCCTCGATGCGGTGACAGCGCACAACGGAAAAGCGGAAAGATTTCAGCAAGCCGAGGAGGATTTTACGATCCTCTTTCGTAAGCAAACTGCCTTTTTTCCCGGGATCGATGCCGCATCGTTTCAAAAAGACCGGAATCATTTTTCGCGGCAGCAATCCTTCAACGATATGACCGAGATTTTTTTTGGCATTGCTTTTCAGGTCTCTGAGCAAGCGCTGATCGAGCTGCTGCTCAGAGAGCGCGGGTTTTAAATCGATACTCAGCGTCAGCGGCGCTTTCGTCTCCAAAAAGTGGAGCGACGCACGACGACTCAACGATAAGATTACGGGTCCGGATACGCCGTCCGACGTAAAAACCATTTCCCCGAATCGACTTTCCAGCTTTTTACCGTTTAAGGACAGCGTTACACCGACATTGCGCAGGCTCAATCCTTCAAGCTCGGCAACATCCGCCTCGGCCACGGTCAAAGGCACCAGCGAAGGGAAAAGATCCGTCACATGATGACCGGCGTTTTCGGCAAAGGTATAGCCATCCCCGATGGAGCCGGTAAGAGGATAAGATAAACCGCCGGTGGCGATGAGCACGGCATCGGCCAAATGAACCTGCCCCGCGGCTTCCACGCCGATAACCCGATCGCTTTTTACGAGCAGATCGTCGACGCATCGCTCCAAAGCGATTTCCGCCCCGACGTCATTCAACTCCTTTTCCAAACAGGTGACGATATCGGCGGATCGATCGGAAACGGGAAATACTCTGTTGCCCCGCTCCGTCTTAAGGGGAATGCCCCGCCGCTCAAACCAGTCCATCACCGCAGCGGCGGAAAAATTTCGATATGCGCTGTACAGAAACTTACCGTTGCCCGGCATTTGTTCAAGGAAGGTATTGATATCACTGTCATTCGTGACATTACAGCGTCCCTTGCCGGAAATCAGCATCTTTTTCCCCAATCTTTTATTTTTTTCCAGCAGCGTTACACGAACACCTTCCCCGGCAATAACAGAAGAAGCCATCATCCCGGCGGGACCGCCGCCGATCACGATGGCATGTTTTTTATCTTTCATCGGTTTCAACCTCTTAAACGACAATATTTTCCAGGCAGCCTATGCCCTCGATGCTGATGGCGACCCGATCTCCGGGAGTCAGTTCCCC
>CACXDX010000095.1 GCA_902766525.1 uncultured Bacillota bacterium
AAACGACAACGATTATCTGATCTACATCAACGCCGAAAGCGGCAAGGAAGAGGATATCCTCATCGTCAAAGACGGCCCCTCGGGAACCTTCACCATGTAACAAAAAAAAGGCTGTGCGTGGGCACAGCCTTTTTACTTTTATTATTTTATTTGTTGTAGTCTTCGATGACTTCGCCTTGCCAGTGAGCCTGGACCTGTTTTTGAATGGCGGCGTGCTCCGCGAAGGTTTTCGCGAAATAGAGCTTGCCTTCCCGGTCGGACTGGAAATAATAATAGTCGTTGTCGTCGTGATAGAGTACGGCTTCGATCGACTCGATGCCGGGGCAGCAGATCGGCCCCACGGGCAGACCGGGATAAAGATAGGTATTGTAGGGTGACTCGAATTGAGTGTCCTCATAGGAGATGATCGACTTTTTGACGCCCATGGCGTATTCCACGGTGACGCAGGACTGCAGCTTTCCGTAGCTTGGATCGTTGAGTCGGTTCAGGAACACACCGGCGACGGTCTCTCTGTCCGCTTTGGTCGTCGCTTCGCTTTCCACGACCGAGGCGAGGATGATCAGATCATCGAAGCTGAGACCCCGCGCTTTGGCATCGTCGATATATTCCTCACGCCAAACGTTCTCTTCAAAGCTTTTGAGCATAGCTTCGATGACAACGTCGGGATCGCTGTTTTTCTCAAAATCATAGGTATTGGGAAAGAGATATCCTTCCAGGGGATTCTCATGGTCGATGCCCTTTAAAAAAGGTTCATCAAAGTGATGCTCTGCGGCGGCGCTCAGAAAAGCGTCGGCGGAACAGATACCGTGCTCCTCGAGGATCCCGGCGATCTGCTTCAGCTGTTTACCCTCGGGGATCGTGACCTTCTCACCGTGGATGCCCTCGGCGGTCAGCGTTTCGCAGATCTCATGATAACCCATGCCTTTTTTCAGCTCGAAAGCACCTCTCTGCCACCGTTGATCGTAACCGCCTGTTTCGGCGTAAATCAGGAAGGCCTTTTCATGTTTGATGATCCCCGCTTCCTTCAAATCCGACGCGATCATGATCGTGCCCGCGCCGTCCGCCACGCTGAAATCGAGAGCTTCCCCCGCATCGGCGGAGGGCAGCAGATCCTTAGCGACCAGCGCTCCGATCACCGAAAGCAGCAGCAGGATCGGAAGGAAGAAGCAAAGCAGCACTTTGCCTTTTTTGCGTCTTTTCTTTTTTTTCGTCACACACTCCCCTCCTCCGCCGCGGTTTTTTTGAAATAATTCAAAAAGGATGTATGGATTTTTTCAAAAGGGACATACTATGGTTTGTCGGAGTAAGTACCAACATTTCCAATCATCCATCCATTCTTTCCTGTGGGCCGCCCTTTTCGGGCGGCTCGCTCCTTCAACGAAAATGCCCCCGTTGACGCGGGAGCATTTTTGTTCTTTATTCTTCTGCGGGAGCATCAACAATATCATCGGCGACAACACCGTCTTCCACGACGGCGTTTTTCTTTTTGGTGGGAATGTGCTTCGCCAATTTGATCACGCTGTCGACGATGGCATCAACGTTGCCGGCGGGGCTTGTATCGTCAATATGAATGAATTTAACATCATCGGGGGTGACCGCGATAAATCCCAGCGGGTTGATGCTGATACCGCCGCCGGTACCGCCGCCGAAGGGAAGCTTTTGGTCATCTTTCTGCTTGCCGTATTCGCCGCCGCCGCAGCCGAAACCGCAGGAAAGCTTGGTTACGGGAATGATGGATGTACCGTTGGGCAGGTTCAGCGGCTGCCCGATAACGGTATTGGCATCGGTAACCTTTTTCAGATTTTCCAGTACACTGCTCATCAATCCTTCGATCGGATGTTCACTCATTTTTCTACCTCCGTATTTTTCACTTTTTTGGGTAATAATTTTATCACATCGGGAAGCATCGGTATAAAGGTTATCAATGTTCCCAGCACATTGAAGCTGAATTCGCCGCAGACGCCGACGGAAGTTTTTTCCACCTGCCAGAGCGGCTCCATGCGCAGCTTCCATTTGCATTTTCTGATATCGCCGCTGAGCGGCGGTAACGTCGCATATAATAAACCGGTGATCTCCCCTGTCCTTGCCGGATCGGGAAAACCGTAATAGAGGGAAAGACTCAGCCGCAGCCGCTTCACGCGGCGCTTGAATTTTCCGATCAGATTGATCACCTCTAAAATCAACTCATTGATTGGCATCATCTTTCGCTCGGTTTTTTTCTTCTTTTTCGCTTCCTTCTTATCTTCTTCCTCTTTGCCCTTTTTCCTCTTTTTTTTCTCTTTTTTCTTCTTCTCTTTTTTCGGTCTCTCCGTATCAAAAAGCGTTACCGCCACGGATCGCAGCATAAAAAGAGGATGCAAAAGCAATCGCCCGCCGGCTTTTTCCCCTTCGTTGGAGAAAGAAAAAGTCAGTCGCAGCGGATAGAGAAAAATCAGCAGAAACAGGAAGAGCAGGATAAACAGGATGATCCGAAGTATCATAGCGTTTCCTCTTCTTCACCGACGGCGACCCTTTCGGGCGCCGCTTCTTTGACGTTCATTTCGATCTCGGGCAGATCTTTCAAAGATTTTAAGCCCAGCAGCTCCAGAAATTTTTCCGAAGTGCCGTATAAAACGGGTTTCCCCGGGGTATCCCTGCGGCCAAGCTCCTTTAAGAAGCCTTTTTCCAACAGATGAGCGACGATGCTGTCGGCGCTGACGCCGCGGATCTGTTCGATCTCCCCTCGCGTCACCGGTTGACAGTAGGCGATCACCGCCAGCGTTTCCATGGCCGCTTTGCTGAGTTTCCGCGCCTTCGGCTGATAAAAACGCTGCAAATAGGGATAGAATTCCGCGGCGGTCATGAATTGCCAGCCGCCGGCGATCTCTTCCAGATGAAAGCCGCGATCTTCATAAAAGGCGGTCAGCTCCCGCAGGATCTCATTGACGGCCTCTTCATCGCATTGGACGCATTCGGCAATCTCTTTGGTTTTGAGCGGTTCGCAAGCCGAAAACAGCAGCGCTTCCACGGCGCGGCGGATATCGGCACTGAAAAGGGGTTCCATCAGATCTTTTTCACACTTTCAACGGGGAAGAGCATAATCTCCCCGTAATTGGATTTTTGCAATACGCGAACGCGGTCGCGGCGGATCATTTCCAGCAGCGCCAGAAAGAGCACGATGACGCGGACACGGTCGCAGTCGTCGTTATAGAGGGAATGAAAGCGCAGTCCCTCAGGGGATGAAGTCAGCTTCATCTCGATCAGACGGATCTGATCATCGACGGTGATGTTTTCCCGATGCACGCGATGGATGATATCGCGGCGGGAGATCCGCTCCATGATCCGATCCATGGCCGACCCCAGTTCTTCCAAGGAAAAGCCTTTATAGAGCTCGTCCTCATTATACAGAGAGACGTAGAATTCATCTTCCACGGGACGGAGCACGCGGCGGCTTCGCTGTTCGGCCAGATCGTTGAAGGATTCCGCCAGTTCCCGATATTTTTTGTATTCGAGGATCTGACGCACAAGCTCGCTGCGGGGGTCTTCTTCATCCTCGTAATAACCTTCGGGAAATTCCTCATCGTTTTCGGGGCGGGAAACCGGCAGCAGCATCTTGGTTTTGATCGCCAGCAGTGTCGCCGCCAGCACCAGAAATTCACTGGCGATGTCCAGATCAAGGCCGGACATTTCGTTCAGATATTCCAGATATTGACGGGTGATCTCGGCGATGGGGATATCGTAGATATCGGCCTGATTTTCATCGAGAAGATGGCAGAGCAGATCGAAAGGGCCCTCAAAATTGTCTAAACGGATCGAGAGCGCCATCAGAGATTCATCGCGTCCCGAACCATGGCGATGGTCTTTGATGCGGTTTTGCGGGCGCGATCATCGCCGTCATCGATGATTTCCCTGACCAGAGAGGGATTTTCCGCCAGCTTATTGCGGCGCTCACGCATCGGCGCCATGAATCGGGAAAGTACCTTCGCCAGCTGCTTCTTACAGGCAACGCAGCCGATTTTCCCCTCTTTGCAGCGGCATTCGATGTCCGGGGCTTCTTCTTTATTATAGAAGGTATGGTAGGTATAGACGGTGCAGACGTCGGGATGGCCGAGATCGTCCTTGCGGATGCGGGCGGGATCCGTGACCATGGTACTGACGCGCTCAGCGATGAGCTTATCGTCGGCATCCAAAGGAATATCGTTGCCGTAGCTCTTGCTCATTTTGCGGTTATCGGTTCCCGGCAGCAGCTTGATCTTGGCGAACAGCGCTTTCGGTTCCGGGAAGACCGCGGTTTCGTAGAGATAATTGAAGCGGCGGCAAAGCTCCCGCGTAAATTCGAGGTGGGCGGACTGATCCTCGCCGACGGGTACGGCGGTGCCGCGGTAGACCATGATATCGGCGGCCATCAGCAGCGGATAGCCCAAAAAACCGTGGGTGGAAATATCCTTCCCCTCTTTGCCGAACTGGATGATCTGATCTTTATAGGTCGGTACACGTTCAAGCCAGCTCAACGGGGTGACCATGGAAAGCAGCAGACAGAGCTCGGCATGTTCCTTGATGTGGCTCTGGATGAAAACGGCGCTGTGCTCCGGGTCGATGCCGGCGGCAAGATAATCGAGGATCATATCGCGAATGTTTTCCTGCAGCGCGGAGGTATCGTTAAAACCCGTGGTCAGCGTATGCCAATCGGCGACCATATAGTAATTCTCGTTCCCTTCCTGAAGTCTTGCCCAGTTTTCCAAAACACTCAGGTGGCCGAGATGCAATTTTCCCGTGGGTCTCATACCGCTTAAAATAACTTCTTTTGCCATTTGTTATCTCCTTATCGATGTCATATATATTATCGTATCTCTGTTATAAAGACAGTCCCGCCAGAGAATAAATGAGCCTGCTCAAAAAATCGACCGGCGTGTTTAAGATCCAGGCGATCACCGAAGAGCCGCCGATGGGGATGATACAGAGGATCAGCAGGATCATCGTGCCGTAACGCTCGATCATATTATAGCGGAAGGCGGCGTCGGGCGGTAAAAAGACGGAAACGATGCGCGAGCCGTCCAGCGGCGGCAGCGGGATCAGATTGAAGATCATCAAAACGATGTTGATCTGAATAAAATAGATGAAGAACAGACCGAAGAACAGCTCCGCGTTGAGTTCGCTCGAAGCAAGCCAATCGTAGCCGACAAGGCGCAGGTAGGCCATGAGAAAGATACCGCCGATCAGCGCCATGCAGAGATTGGAGGCCGGACCCGCCGCGGCGACCCAGGCCATGCCCGTTTTCGGTTTCTTTGTCAGAGCATAGGGGTTGACCGGCACCGGTTTTGCCCAGCCGAAACCGATGAACAGCAGACAGAGCGTGCCGACGAGATCCAAATGGCGCAGAGGGTTGAGACTCAGACGTCCCTGACTTTTGGCCGTGATATCGCCGAGGCGATAGGCAACGAAGCCGTGGGATAATTCATGAACGGTCAGGGCGATCAAAATCGCCGGGATCATGGCCAGTTTCTGAAATAGCCATATCGAACTGAATTCAAACATATATTTTTACTCCTTTAACGCCTTTGCTTCCAGAAAATCGGCAATCAGCGCCAGCTCATCTTCTTTCGTTTCCGCTTCTCCCCGGCATTTTGCCCGAAGCAGCTCTTCGAAAATATCATTCATCATGCCCCGCTCGTATCCGGGCATTTCCCTGATCTCCCTCTTCTCGACGAGAAGCGGATGGTCTTGATAAAAACGGAACTTTTCCGTGATCTTTTTCCTCAGGGGCGGTTCCGCCTTGATAAAAGCGGCGATGATCGTCTCCACCGGATCTTCGCGCATGGCACGATACCGGGAATACTCCGTTGTCTCTTCCGCATCCCCGTCGCAGGAGAGGATGACGTCTTCCAACAACGATGCGGCTTTACGGCCGTAGTGAGAAAAACAGACGTCCTCAAAGAATGCTTCCCGTTCCGCATCGCCGAAGGGGAAAAAGATCAGCAGCGCGCGGACAAGGCTGAGATCGGGCTTACGCTTCAGCTTTCCAAACTCATCCCTGAACTTTTCAATGCAGTCAAATTCCTCTTCGAGAGCAGGGTCAAAGGGATGATCCGGGAAAAGCAGCGACCAGATCCCGTAGTCGTTCAGATCGGATAAGATCTGAAAGGCGCGGTTTTCCATTAAACAGAGATGCACTTCATGCCAGAGACGGCGGCGGGAGAGACGAGATACGATACCGTCTTTGACGGCATTGCGGGCGAAGGTCTCCGTTTCCTCCGCGAAGCTGAAATCATAGCGGGCGGCAAAGCGCAGCCCCCGCAAAATACGGGTGGGATCCTCGACAAAGCTCAGATTATGCAGGACCCGCAGCTTTTTTTCGGCCAGGTCTTTGCGGCCGTTGAAATAATCGATGAGCTGAGCCGGGGTTTCCCGGTTCAACGATACGGCCATGGCGTTCACGGTAAAATCGCGGCGGAAGAGATCCTGCCTCAGGCTGCTCTTTTCCGTTTGCGGCTTGGCCGCCGGATATTCGTAAAATTCCGTTCTGGCGCCGGCGATATCGATCTTGACGACACCGTCCACGCTCACCGTGGCCGTGCCGAATTTGGGATAGGA
>CACXDX010000096.1 GCA_902766525.1 uncultured Bacillota bacterium
ATGCCTACGCTTTCCGGCATGCGACATCGCGGATATCCCGCCGAAGCATTGCGCGAATTTTGCGAAAGTGTCGGCGTGGCAAAGGCTATCAGCGTTGTTGATATGGCTCAGCTGGAATATTTCGTCCGTGATCATCTCAATTATCATGCTGCCCGACGTATGGCTGTGCTCGATCCCTTAAAGATCGTTTTGACCAACTATCCCGATGATCTGACCGAAGACTTTGAGGTCGTCAATAATCCCGAAAATGAAGAAGAGGGGACTCGCCCCGTTCGTTTCGGTAAAGTTGTCTATATCGAACGCGGAGACTTTATGGAGGATCCTCCCAAAAAGTTCCACCGTCTGTCTCCCGGTAAAGAAATACGCCTGCAAAACGCATATTACATCCGCTGTGATGAAGTGATCAAGGATGCGAACGGTGAAATTGCGGAACTGCACTGCAGCTACGATCCGGAAAGCCGCGGCGGTTGGGCCAAGGATGGCCGCAAAGTCAAAGGTACCTGCCATTGGGTGGCGGAATGCGCCGCCATTGACGGTGAGGTTCGCCTTTATGACCGTCTTTTCGCGGCGGAGGATCCGGAAAACGGAGAGCTGCGGGATCAACTCAATCCCGATTCCCTGCGTGTGATCAAAGGTGTTAAGCTTGAAGCCGCCCTCGGCGACGTCGATCGGGGTGAACGTTTCCAGTTCCTGCGCAGCGGATATTTTGTCGCCGACGGCAAAAATAAAGACGGCATGCCCGTCTTTAGCCGAATTGTGACCATGAAAGACAGTTTCAAGAAAGGAAAATGAGCGATGGACAAGAAGAAACGCGGTGTGGAACAAGTCCTATATCGTTGTATGGCTATGCGTCCCGAGGAAAAGCTGCTGATCGTGGCTGATTCCGAAACCGAAAACCTCGGCGATCTCTTTTATGATGTTGCCGTCAGTGAAGGAATGAAAGTCGATTCCGTGTCTTATCGGGCCTTGGCTCTGGACGGTATGGAACCGCCTCGGGAGATTGCCGATGCTCTTCTCGATTGTGATGTTGCCATTCTTGTCACTTCCCGTTCATTGACTCATACCAAAGCGCGGCACAATGCTTCCGATAAGGGTGTGCGCATTGCTTCTCTGCCCGGTTTTACCGAAGAAATGCTGGAAGCACCGATGATGGTAGATTATGATGAAATGACATTATTAAGCCAAAAAATGGCCGAACGCCTGACAAAGGCGGAAGAAGCACGAATCGTCACATCGGCCGGTACCGATCTCAGCATGTGTCTGAAAGGACGGGAAGGCCAAGATGATTGCGGTATTTATGCGCGTCCCGGGGATTTCGGCAATCTTCCCGCCGGTGAGGCTTATATCGCGCCTCTGGAAGGCAAGAGTGAGGGAACCATCGTTTTCGACGGCTCCATGAGCGGCGTCGGTCTGCTCAATGAAGCCATCCGCGTTGACGTTGTCGGCGGCGAAGGACTCAAAGTTCGCGGCGGCGAAGAAGCCCAAAAGCTCGATCGTCTTCTTGATAAAGCAGGTCGTCCCGGACGCAATATTGCCGAGCTGGGCATCGGCACCAACAAAGGCGCGTCGCTGACCGGTTCCGTTTTAGAAGATGAAAAGGTCTTCGGTACCGTTCATATCGCTCTCGGAGATAATGCCAATTTCGGCGGTAAAGTGGAAGCGCCCTGTCATCTCGACGGCATCCTCAAAAGCCCCGATCTCTATCTCGACGGTGAACAGGTAATGAAAAAGGGAAAATGGTTGATTTGAAAAAGAAAGGGATAGGGTGAAAGGATATGGCAAAGGATAATTCTTTTGATGTTGTCTCCGAAGTAAATCTGCAGGAAGTCAGCAACGCCGTCAATCAGGCGCGCAAGGAAATTTCTCAGCGCTATGATTTTAAGGGCAGCAAAACCGCGATTGAACTGGAAAATGATACGATCAAGATCACAACCGAAGATGATTTTCGCCTCAACAGTGTCGTTGATATTTTAAAGACCCGTTTGATTTCGCGTAAGGTGGCTATCCGTAATTTGAGCTACGGCAAGGTTGAAGACGCCGCCGGCGGTATGGTGCGCCAGCTGGTCACGATCCGTCAGGGTATTGCCGCGGACAAAGCCAAACAGATGGTGAAAGATATCAAAAGTCTCAAATTGAAGGTTCAGACCGCGATCCAGGGTGATCGCCTGCGTGTTTCTGGCAAGAATAAAGACGATCTGCAGAAGGTGATCGCTTTTTTGAAAGATCGCGATTACGATATCGAGCTTCAGTTTGTCAATTACCGTTAAAGAATTTGAATAACGGTATGACGGAAAAGAGGCAACAGAAATTCCTTTAAAA
>CACXDX010000097.1 GCA_902766525.1 uncultured Bacillota bacterium
ATCTTGCGCAGCGCTTCTTTTTTTCGTTCCCGATATTTGACCACACCGGCGGTCTCCTCAACGATGGCGCGGCGGTCTTCGGGACGGGAATCGATGATCTCGGAGATCCGCCCCTGACCGATGACGGCGTACCCGTCGCCGCCGATACCGCTGTCGGCAAAGAGATGATGGATATCCTTTAAACGGACGTAACTGCCGTTGATCAGATATTCCCCTTCCCCGGAACGGTAGAGCCGGCGGGTCACCCGCACTTCGCTGAAATCGATGTCGAGGGCGCGGTCGCTGTTGTCGAGGACGATGCTGATCTCGGCGACGCCCAAAGGTTTGCGGTTTTTGGTGCCGCTGAAAATAACGTCGGGCATCTTATGGCCGCGCAGCGTTTTCGCGCTCTGTTCCCCGAGCACCCATTGAATGGCTTCGACGATATTGCTTTTGCCGGAACCGTTGGGACCGACGATGGCGGAAATACCGGGGCTCAATTCAATTTTCGTTTTATCGGCAAAGGATTTAAATCCCTGCAGTTCCAATGATTTTAAATACAAAAGTCTGATCGATCCTTTTTCGTATAGTATGTCAGAAAATCTTCCTCGGACAAGACGTCGAGAAATACATCGTGCTTTTTCTTCTCGGCGGGAGTCAGGGCGATGGTACCCGCGGGCAGTTTCCCCTCACCGATGCTGATTTCGCGCTTTTCCCGTAAGGCGGCGATATTGCCGCCGCCGTCACCGAAGAGCAGCGGCAGATCGGCTTTGGGCGCGGCGATCCGCAGCGATTCCCCGTCATGATTTTCAAGCAGCGCTTCCATCTGGCAAAGCTTCAGCCTGCAGCGGACGAGATGACCGAAACCGGGATGAAAGGGCCCGGCAACAAGTTCGTCACTGCCGAAACGAATTTCGGCGGTAGGCTGCAGCCCCATGCGGATCACCGGGATCCGCGCCCGCCGGAAGAGCGCGTACATCGAGGCGGTGACGGCGACGGCCTCCTTCAGCGACAGCGGCCGGTAGCTTCCCTCCCGAACCATCGTCTCAAGCATCGTCCCTTTCAGGACGAGCGTCGGATAGATCCGGGCCAGCCGCGGCTTTAAGGGTAAAAGTTTCAGCACCGAAGCGATATCTTTTTCCCGGCTGTCTCCGGGGAGCCCGATCATGAGCTGAGCGCCCCAGGGCAGCCCCGCCCGGCGCAGCGCGTCGACGGCGCGGTAAACCGTTTCTTCGTCACAACCTCTGCCGGCAGCTTCGAGCACCTCGTCGTCGAGAGATTCGATGCCCAGCTCCACCAGATCAACACCGTAAGAGAGAAGTTCCGAAGCGATCCCTTCATCTATATAAGACGGATGGGTCGAAAGGCGGATCGCCTTGACGCGCCCCCTCTCCTTCAGATCGTGAGCAAAGCGCAGATAGGCGAGTCTCTCTTCCTCCCTCAGCGCCGTAAAGGTGCCGCCGTAAAAGGCGAGTTCCGTATCGGGATCGAGATCTTCGGGGATCAGCGCGGCAAGTTCCGCCGCAGAAGGCAGGCGGCTCACACCGCTGATGGTATGCTGGTCGCAGAAGACACAGCGCCTGCGGCAGCCGCCGTTGGGGATGAAAACGGGGAAGATCTTATTTTTTGCCATGCGGATCTTCCTTTAAGAAGGCCAGCCCTTCTTTGGCCGCGTTCTTTTCCGCCGCTTTTTTCGTCTTGCCGCTGCCCTTGCCGATCACCCGACCGTCGTAGCGAACGACGGCGGTGAAAACGCGCAGATGAGGCGGACCGGATTCCTCAACGATCTCATAACGGACATTTTCCGAATGACATCGCTGAACGTATTCCTGAAGCTCGGTTTTATAATCACAGATCACTTCTTCTTGATCATCTCGGGGTTTTTCCAAACCGGCAAAATAATGAAGAACAAATTTCTCCGCCCGTTCCAGACCGAAGGAAAGATAGATCGCCGCGATCAGCGCTTCCATGGCGTCGGCCAGCGTCGAGGGGCGATTCCTGCCGCCGTCCTTTTCCTCACCTTTGCCGAGGAGAAGGACTTCGTCAAGGCCGATCTCCTTGGCCACCCGCGCCAGCGTCGGTTCTTTGGCGAGATAAGAACGGTTTTGGGTCAGTTCCCCTTCCTGCCATTTGGGATATTCGGAAAAGAGATATTCGCCGATGATCAGACCGAGCACGGCGTCGCCGAGAAATTCCAGACGCTGATTGTTGCGCTTGCCTTCATAATCATAGGAAGGATGCATCAAAGCCGTTTCCAGCAGATCATGACGGATGCCTTTGATGCCCCATTCCTCTGTCTTTTTGTGAAGCAGTTTTTGATATTCCATATTACTTGGCCAAAACGAGTTTTTCAACATAGGCGATGGCGTCGCCGGCGGAATGGATATCCAAAAGCGCGTCGTCGGGAATGCTGATATCGAAGCTGCGTTCGATGTTGGTCACAACTTCCAGCAGATCGAGGGAATCGATCTCCAATTCCTCGAAGCTGGCTTCGGGATCGATAACGAGATCATCTTCGAGCTGCAGCGTATCCGTAAAAATCTCCATGATCTTTTTTTCAATGTCCGACATGTCTTTACCTCTTTCTTTCAATTTTTTCCATGATCGTATTGAGCGTACTCTTTTTCCCTTTATATGCCGCGACCTCACGGCTGAGTACATCGATGAAATCCTGTTTAACGAAACCCACGGCGCCTTTGATGCCGTTGCGCACGGCTTCCGCCTTGGAGCTGCCGTGACAGACCAGAGAAATACCGCGAATGCCCAAAAGGGGCATGCCGCCGACGGTACTGTAATCAAAGCGCTTGGCAATGGCTTTGAGACCGGGTTTGACCAAAGCGGCGCCGAGCTTGCGGGAAGTCGTCGCGGTGATCTCTTCCTTGATCAGATGAAACAGCCCCATGGCAACGCCTTCGGTCACCTTCATCACCACATTGCCGGTGAAGCCGTCGGTGACGAGCACGTCGAAATTGCCTTCCATGATGTCGCGGCCTTCGATGTTGCCTTTAAAATTCAGAAATTCGCTTTCACTGAGCAGACGATGGGTCTCCCGCACCACGGCATTGCCTTTGTGAGCTTCGCTGCCGTTGGAAAGGAGCACCACCTCGGGACGGTCGACCCCGGAGATCATCCGGTAATAAGCATTCCCCAAAACGGCAAAATCCATGAGATTGGAAGCGTCGGCGTCGGCGACGGCGCCGCTGTCGAGCATCAGCTTTTCCCCGTTCAGCGTGGGAAAAGGCACGACGATGGCGGGACGTTTCACGCCCTTGATGCGGCCGATCAGCAAAACGGCGGCGCCGAGCTGGGCCGCGGTGGAACCGCAGGAGACAACGGCGGCGGCGCGATGATCGGCAACGGCCTCGGTGGCCAGATAGATCGAGGAATCCTTCTTTTTGCGCAGATTTTCCACGGATTCATCCATGGCCATCACAGATCGCGAGACGACCTTTTCAATGCGTGGATCCTCATCGGGGAAATATTTTGCCAGCGCTTCCTCGCTGCCGACGATCAACAGCTCAAGTTCGGGGTCATCGGCCAGGGCGAGTTTCGCGCCTGCGGCGATCTCCTCGGGAGCATGATCTCCGCCCATAAGATCAAGGGCAATTTTCATGGTATCCCACCATCCTTCCTTCTCTTCTCGAAAAACAAAGTACTTAACGGCACACCTCGGGAGCATGCCGTTGCTTCCGGCTGAAAAAACGCGCCTCGTTCCGAAAGAAGAGGCGCGTTCCGTGTTTTATTTTGCGGCAGCTTTGACTACCTCTTGTCCTTTATAGTATCCGCATTCGGGACAAGCCGCGTGCGGACGTTTCAACGCGTGGCATTGAGGACATCTGGACAGACCGGGCATTTTGAGTTTATCTTCGCCGCGGCGCTGTCTCTTATTGGACTTGGACATTTTTCCTTTCGGTACACCCATGGTTTTCCACCCCTTTCTGCATCAACCCTTATCCAGCAAATCAGCCAAAACCGCCAAACGAGGGTCAATGGGTGATTTATCACAAGAGCATTCTTTTTCGTTCAAATTGGCACCGCATTGCGGGCAGAGACCTTTGCAGTCCCGCCGGCAAAGGGTTTTCATCGGCTTATTCAGATAGATACACTGTTCCGCGAAGGGAAAGAGATCGATCTCATCGCCTGAGAAGAAATGAATATCCGCTTCCCCATCTTGATCTTCCTCGCCGCAGATCTCGGCGACGTTGCTGAAATCCTCGGCAAAATCACAATGAAGCGGGAGGGAAACTTCTTCCCCGCAGCGATCGCAGTTTTCACGGAGCACCGCGTCAACGCTGCCCTCGATATGGATCACGCGATCTTTATGCTCCGCCTTGCCCTCGAAAACGAGGCCTTCCTCCGCAAGCCTCAGCGTACAGCTTTCGGGAAGATCATCCTGTTTGAGCTGCTCATGGAGAGAGAGGACGGCGCCGTCGACATTCTTCAGTTTATCGACGCGGCAAACGAGAATCATCGGGGCATTTCTTCTTTCATCGTAGAATAAATTATATAAAAGTGATCAAACGATGTCAAGCTTTATTTGGTGATCAGTTCCAGCGTGTCTCTGGCGATGGCCAGTTCTTCGTTGGTCGGGATCAGGAAAGCCTTGATCTTCGAATCCGGCGCGGTGATGCATCTTTCTTCGCCGCGGCAGTTGTTGGCTTCTTCGTCGACTTTCACGCCGAGGAAGGAAAGGGATTCGAGGATGGCTTTTCTGGCGGCGATGGAGTTTTCACCGATACCGGCGGTGAAGACGATGGCATCGAGACCGCCCATGGCGACCATGTAGGCGCCGATGTATTTTTCCACGCCGTAATAGAGCATATCAATGGCTTTCTGAGCCAGTTCATTGCCTTCGGCGGCGGCGTTTTCAACTTCTCTGAGGTCGCTGGAAACACCGGAAACACCGAGGAGACCGCATTTCTTATTGAGATAGTTGGCCATATCTTCGGCTTTGACAACACCGTTGTCGATGAGATAGGTCACGGCGGAAGCGTCGATGTCACCGCATCTGGTGCCCATCAGGACGCCGGCGAGAGGCGTAAAGCCCATGGAGGTGTCGATGCATTTTCCGGCATCGACAGCGGTCACGGAGGAACCGTTGCCGAGGTGGCACGTTACGATCTTGGCATTTTCGTTGCCGAGAAGTTCATAAGCTCTCTTGGAAACGTAACGATGGGAGGTGCCATGAGCGCCGTAGCGGCGGATCTTATATTTTTCCGCGACGTCGGATTCGATGCCGTAGGTATAAGCCTTCGGGGGCATGGTCAGATGGAAGGACGTATCGAAAACGGTGACCATCGGAGTGCCGGGCATCAGCTTCTGGCAGGCGCGCATACCCATAACGTGAGCGGGATTATGAAGCGGAGCCATGGCAAAGGTCGTTTCCATATCTTTAATGACAGCTTCGTCGGTGATGATGGACTGAGGGAAGAGCGCGCCGCCGTTAACGTAACGATGGCCGACGCCGCCGATTTCACTCAGATCGCCGATCACGCCGTGATCTTTGTCAACGAGAGCGTCAAAGACCATTTTGATGGCGACGTCATGGTTTTCGATATCGGCTTTGACTTCGTATTTGTCTTTACCGGTGGGTTTGTGGGAAAGCAGAGAATCGGGGATACCGATGCGATCCACAAGACCTTTGGCCATGACGCTTTCGTCTTCCATATCGATGAGCTGATACTTCAACGAAGAGCTGCCGCAGTTGAGAACTAAAATCTTCATGTAAGTTTACCTCCGTAACGGTTCGCGTTTCGTCTATATTAAGAAACGCAAAAATATGCTTTTTTGTCAAAAACAAGCTGTCTTTTCCTTCATTATAAAAGAAAAACACAATTTGTCTTTTTTGACCTTAGATTACTATTATATATCAATAAGGGGGTCAAATGCAAGGATTTTTTATTTTATCTTTGTTCGTTTTATTTCTCTTTTTCCTGATCTGCCCGGAGGTCGTCTTCTCCGCCGCCCAAGAGGCTCTTAAGGTCTGGAGCACAACGCTTGTACCTGCGCTCTTCCCCTTTATCCTCTTCAACAACGTCCTTGCCGCCGTCGGCGGCGTGCGTCTGGCCGGCGAGCTTTTCAACCCGCTCATCCGCCGGCTGCTGAAACTCCCCGGCGAAGCCGGTTTCGTCCTCGTCACGGGCTATGCTTCGGGAGTACCGGTCAGCGCCGCGCTGATCGCCTCGATGTACCGGCAAAAGACCCTTTCAAAAAGAGAAGCCGAACGCTTGCTGCCCTTCGCCGCCAACGTCTCTCCGCTTTTTCTGCTTTCGGCGGTGGCCTGCGGACTCTTTCACGATCCCTCTCTCGGACCCGCTCTGGCCGGCATCCATTACGGCAGCAATCTCCTGCTCACGCTCGTCGTCTGCCGGGTTTTCCCCCTCGCCGACGCTACGCTTTATAAAAAAAGCAAAAGAGAAAAGATCGATCCGGCCAACGCGGCCATGCTCGAAGACGCCGTTTTGGCCGCCGGCCGCACTCTCGTCCTCATCGGCGGCATCGTCACCGTTTTTTTCATCCTCATCGCCGTCGTTGAGAAGACCGGCGTTTTTTCGCTGCTCTGTCACGCTTTCAACATCTCCGCGGAAACAGAGCGCCTTCTCTCCGGCCTTGTCTGCGGCCTCGCCGAGATCACCGCCGGCGCGGTCCGTCTCGGTGAAGGGCCGCCGAACACCGTCGCTTTCGCGGTGCTGTCCGCCGTTTTCGCCTTCGGCGGCCTTTCCGCCGCCGCTCAGATCGGCGCCGCGATCAAAGATACCGATCTCTCCCTGCATTTTTATTTCCGCTGCAAGATCAGCCAGGGACTCCTGGCTTTCTGCGGCGCGGCGGCGCTCTTTACATTTCATCCGTCCTCATCGGCCCAAGCCGCGGCGGCGCTTTTTTTCAACGCCGGAAAAACAACAGAGACCCCCTTTTGCTGTGGGGATCTCGCTGATTTTGCGCATAGTTATCCTGTGATCGCAGTTTTTTTCGTCGGAATCATCCTTTATGACCTGCTTATCGTAAGGGCAGTATTGAAGATCAGTCGTTGTCCTTGGGACGGGCGGAAGAGGCGCCGGATTTTTTCGCCGTATTCAGGCGGATCTCATCGCGGCTCTTCTTGACGGTATAGAGCGCCTTGTCCAGGCTGTTTTCGATCTGATAGAGCACGTCGTTGGCATAGCTTCTGGCGCCTTCGCGAACTTCGAGGGCGACCTGATTGGCTCTTTCCATCACGGCGTCGGCTTCGATCTCGGCATGACGTACGATCTCATGCTCTTCGACGAGGGCTCTCGCTTCCTTGCGGGCGGCTTCCAGTTCCTTTTCGGCCTTGGCCTGAGCATCGTTGAGCAGACGATCTTTTTCCAGAAGCGCATATTGAGCGTCTTTCAGTTCCTGGGGAAGGTTTTCGCGGATCAGGTCGATCACATCGAACATTTCATCGACATTGACCATAACTTTATTCGAAAAAGGTACTTTAGCGGCGGTATCCACGATTTCTTCCAACTGATCGACATATTTTAAAATTTCCATTTTATTCTCCTTACGATTTTATAAAAGATATTTTCGTTTTCCCGTATTGTTTAACTTTATCGATGCGCATGCTTTCCGCAGGTAAAACCGGCTCTTCGTCAACAGAGGTCTCGGCGACGATGGTGCCGCCCGGCTTAAGCAGATCCCTTTCCGCGATCATCCTCAGAGCCTCTTCCAAAAGGCCGCTGCGATAGGGAGGATCAAGAAAGATCAGATCGAAGCGCTCTCCTTCGCCGATCACGCGGCGAAAGTCGCCGAAGCGCAGCTCCGCGCGGTCTGTAAAGGAACATCTTTCCCTGTTTTTGCGGATCACGCCAAAAGCGCCGGCGTCGTTCTCAACGATAACGGCCCGGGCCGCGCCGCGTGACAGGGCTTCCAATCCCATCGCGCCGCTGCCGCCGAAAAAATCGAGGACAACAGCGTCATTGACGTCGAAAAGCACATTGAAGACGGCGCCTCGAACTTTATCGAGAGTAGGCCGGGTATGATCGCCCGGCAAGGCCGTCAGTTTCCTGCCGCGGGCAGAGCCGCCGATGATTCTCAAAGCAAAACTCTCCGTTATCGATTTTTCGAAAAACCCGGGTCAGGAAAAACCCACTCCGATTTTTTTTCGAGAACAACTCCCTTTACAGAGAAAACACACTTACGAAGAATCCCGCTTTTTCCGTGATGAAAAAAGCATGGAATTTCTCACATTTTATTACACATAATATATTATAACCCAAGAGTCTATAAAATTGCAAGAACTATCAGCGAATTTTTTCAAAAAATATCAAAGGAGTACAAATGCGGACATCAAACCCCCTCTCTTTCATCCCTTTTTTCGACATGGCCGTCGAGGCCAACCGCTTTTTACGCGGCAGCGCGAATCTCGAAATTCACGGCGTCGGCGAAAAAACGGAAGACGATCCGGCCTTTCATAAAACGGTCATCACGATAGAAAACAAAGAAGGCGCCGAAGCTTTAAAGCGACCCGTCGGTTCTTATATCACCATTGAGTCAAAAGACGTGAGTGAAGAAAAAAATGAAAGCCGCTTCGTTTCGGCCATTGCCGAGAGCATCGGTGAAATGCTCCCGGAGAATGATGATGCCCCGGTGCTCGTCTGCGGCATCGGCAATCCCCGGATCATCGCCGACTCCTTGGGGAGCAGCGTGCTTTCGATGCTCCTTGCCACACGGAGCGCGAGCGCTATGCCTGTGGAGCACGGCGGCAGAGCCGGCGCTGTCCGACCGGTGGCTCTGCTCACTCCCGACGTCTTCGGCAACACGGGCATCGAATCGGCGGAGATGATCCGTGCCGTGGCAGGCATCGTCAAACCCGAGGCGATCCTGATCATCGACGCTCTTGCCACCACTTCCGTATCACGCCTCGGCCGATCGGTCCAGATCACCGACACAGGGATCACCCCCGGCGGCGGCATCGGCAACCACCGTCCCGAGATCGGTAAAGCCCTTTTTCACGTACCCGTCATCGCCATCGGCGTACCCACGGTCATTTACCCTCAGGCTATCATCGGCGATTTTTTTTCTCGCCTCGAAACAAAGGATGAAAAAACCGCTTCCCTGATCGGGGAAGCGGTCTCAAATTATCTTTCCGATATGAGCGGTGATGCCATGGCTGATTTTGCCGTCACGCCCAAGGACATCGACGCCACCGTCGCTGCCGCGGCCCGCCGGATCGCCGGAGGCATCGAGATCGCGCTGCATGAGGAGATCAACGCCGCGAATTATCGCTCTTATCTGCGCTGAACTTACTGGGGCAGGATCATGGCATAGGAGACGATGCGGCCGCAGATCACGGCAGCCTCGGCTCTCGTCGCCGTACCGGAGGGACGGAACGTTTTGTCGTTGTAGCCGGAGATAATGGCCATGCCCTGACATTTGTTCACGGAATCCTTTGCCCAGCTGCTGATCTTGGCGGCATCGCTGAAATTCATCGAAGAGCGGATGGGTTTGGATTCAATGCCCATGTAATTCAGGAAATTATTGGTCAGCACCGCCATCTGTTCTCGCGTCACCTTCTGGTTGGGCGCGAACTGCACGCTGCTGACGCCGCTGGTGATGTTGGCCGCCACGGCCCAGGCTACGGCATGATAATACCAGTCGCTGCTCTTGACATCCACGAATTTATCGGTGGAATAACCGTTGATATCCTCGGCGGACATCACGGCCAAAAATCTCACGAACTGCGCCCTCGTCACCGAACCGTTGGGGCCGAAGCGGTTGCCGCCGACTCCGGCGGCGATTTCTCTGGAAGCAAGGAAATCAATATAGGTCTTGCCCCAGTGTTTGGTCGTATCGCTGAAAGCGACAGCGTTGTTGACGATGGAATAGGTGCCGCCGCCGATCAGTTCAAAATGGATGTAGCCGGCATCGGGATAGTAGGTCGACAGCGGGACGATGCCGCCTTCGGCATAGGAAGCGACAACGCTGTTGGCTGCCGAGGCCGAAGCCGTATAGGGCAATTCCATGACGCAGCGCCCTTCCGTGGGGAAGAGATCGTCATTGGCGTTATCACGAATGTTGAAGGTCACCATCGTTTTGTTGCTGTTGTAAATGATGCGGAAGCTGACGACGTCACCGCTGAGTTCATCAACGAGAGATTGGATAAACGCGGCGTCAAGGGTAACCACGGAATAAGTGTCGGTGAGATGAACGCCGCCCATGGCCGCCGCCTCCATCAGCGCGGCAGCGGTCGTGGAGATCTCACCGCCTACCGTATCGGTGGTGATCGTCGCGTAGCCGTCGTTGGCTAAAATACGGCTGCTCTTCGTTTCGTCCAGTCCCTGGATCGCGTAAACGGAAATGCCGCCCAAAACGAGAACCGCGACGATAATAAGGGCAATAAAGGTTCTCTTCATAACACACCTCTGTTTCTTAAAATCATCCTGTTTCGGATCAAAAAACGATAGCATTGTTATATTCATGTTATTATACCAGTTTTTTGCGAAAAAGGCAAACACGCTGTAAAAGGCCATGATAATTCGAGATCTCCGCCCTTTTCGAATCAAAGTGAAAGCACGGCTTCCGTTGAAGCCGTGCTTTCAAAAAGGGTCGCTTCGCGACATGATCGCGTCACGAAGGTCGGTCAGGAGCGGGGGAAGACGGTTCTCGCGGAACTGTTCACGGAAGAACCCTGACCCTGGCTCATGGCCTGTTCGGCAAAGGCGACCATTTTTTTGGTCATGTTGCCGCCGACGGAACCGTTTTCACGGGAAGAGAGGTTGCCCTTGTCGATGGAATCGTATTCGGGAATACCGAGTTCACCGGCAACTTCCATTTTGAAACGGTTGAGGGCGCTCTGAGCGCTCTTTTTCACAGAACTGGAGCTGGAACTGGAACTGGACATGTTTTTTTCCTCCTGTTGAAATGATACGCCGCGTCGGGAGGCGGTCATGATCGGCGGGGATCGTTTTTCGGAAGAAAACGGCATCCTCGGCAAAGGGCCGATTTTTACGCTTTCGGAGTGAAAACCCGTTTTCCGCCGGGAACGATCCGGAATCAAAGCCGCCGATCGCCGAAAGAGAACATTTTCGCTTTTGGCCGCGATCAGACGAATTTCCGATTCCGGCGCCGCCGGCTCACGGACGCCTCCTTTCGCCGCACTGTTATTGTGGCTTCGGCGAAGATTATTATTCCGACATTTTTTTCCTTTTAAAAAAAGAAACGCTCTTTTTTCAAAAAGGCGTTTCCTTGCTAATTTTTGATTTCATTGAATTTCAAAGCGATCCGTTCCTTCGTCGCCCGCCATTTCACGTCTTTCAGCTCGGGATCTTCAGCCAACACCTCATCGACGGCGGCGGCGGCCTCGGCCAGCAGATCGTGATCGCGGAAGAGATCGGCGAGGTTCATTTCGGGCAGACCGTGCTGACGCACGCCGAAGAAATCACCGGGTCCTCTCAGCTCCAGATCGCGTTCGGCGACTTTGAAACCGTCGCTGTTTTCGGCCATGACCCGCAACCGTTCCCTTGCCAGATCGCTGTCGCTGCCGGATTGCAAAATACAGGTGGCGGCGGCTTCGCCCCGGCCGATGCGGCCGCGGATCTGATGGAGCTGAGCCAGGCCGAAGCGATCGGCGTCCTTGATATACATCACCGTGGCGTTGGCCACGTCGATGCCGACTTCGATCACGGTCGTCGCGACGAGGACCGAGATCTCATGATTGCGGAAGGCCGTCAGCACCGCTTCCTTCTCTTTGGCCTTCATCTTGCCGTGGAGCAGGCCGACGGCAATATCCGGCATATCTTTTTTACGCAAACGGTGATAAAAGGCGGTCGCCGCTTCCACGTCAAGTTTTTCGCTTTCCTCAACGAGAGGACAGACGACGTAACATTGATGGCCCGCGGCCACGTGTTTTTTCATAAAAGTAATGGCCCGTTCCTCCTCAGCGTCGGAGATCACCAGCGTCTTCACGGGCTTTCTTCCCGGCGGCAGTTCATCGAGAACGGAAAGATCGAGATCGGAAAAGACCGTCATCGCCAGCGTCCGCGGGATCGGCGTCGCGGTCATCACCAGCAGATCGGGATCACGTCCCTTTAACGACAGCGCGCTGCGCTGATTGACGCCGAAACGATGCTGTTCGTCGATGATCACGAGGGCCAGATCGCGAAAAACGGCGGTGCCCTCGATCAGCGCATGGGTACCCACAAGCAGATCGATGCGGCCTTCATCCAGATCCCTGAGCAGTTTCCTTTTTTCCGCCGCCTTTGTCGAGCCCGTCAGCAGCGCGATCTTCAGATCCGTTCCCTTAAACAGCTCACAAAGAGAAGCATAATGCTGCCCGGCGAGGATCTCCGTCGGCGCCATCAGCGCGCTCTGGTGACCGTTCTGCCGACAGCGCCAGATCGCCGCCGCGGCGACCATGGTCTTGCCGCTGCCGACGTCCCCTTCCAGCAGACGGTTCATCATCTTCGCCGAAGCCATATCGGCGTAGATCTCCTTCACGGCTCTTTCCTGAGCTCCCGTCGGTTTAAAGGGCAGCAGGGCAAAGAAATCTTCTTTCCTCCCCTTTTTCATGGCGATCCCTTTTTTCGTTTCGCCTTGGGCGCGGAGACGAAAAGCGAGCCGGAAAAGGAAAAACTCCTCAAAGACGAGACGGCGGCGGCTGCGGCAGAGCGTTTCAAAATCGGCGGGGAAATGATAGGCGGGCACCGCTTCGGCCCGTTCCTCAAGATCGTGAGCG
>CACXDX010000098.1 GCA_902766525.1 uncultured Bacillota bacterium
AGAATGCCGTTGGCAAAAAAATCTATGCCTTCTACTTTTCCCTGATACTTCATTTTGTCTATACTCCAAAAAAACTGCCTTAACGGCAGTTTTTTTATTTTCTATTTTCTCTCAACGGCTTTTTTCGCGGCAGAGGCAATCGCATCCGCCGTCAATCCGTAATGTTTCAAAAGATCCGCGGGCTTACCGCTTTGGCCGAACTGATCTTTTATCCCCACCATTTCCATGGGACAAGGCTTCGTCTGCACCAGCACCTCGGCAACGGCGGAACCGAGCCCGCCGAAGATACTGTGTTCTTCGACAGTGACGACAGCGCCGCATTTTTCCGCGTAAGCGGCGGTCGTTTCCTTATCGAAAGGCTTAACGGAAGAAGCATTGATCACAGCGGCATCAATACCCGCTTCTTTCAAAAGCTCCGCCGCTTCAAGGGCAACGCTGACCATAAGTCCGCAGGCGAAGATCGCGACATCTTTGCCGTCTTTCACAACGTGAAATTTACCGGGTTCAAATTGATAAGAGTCATCAAACAATACCGGCTGGCCGCTTCTGCCCAAACGCAGATAGGTCGGACCGTCATGCTCCGCCATATAACGAACCATGCAAGCGGTTTCAACGGCATCGGCCGGAACATACACACTCATATTCGGGAGCACGCGCATAAGGGCGATATCCTCAACGCTTTGATGGGAACCGCCGTCCTCGCCGACGGTAATCCCGGCATGAGTCGCCGCGATTTTAACATTCAAATTCGGATAACAGATACTGTTGCGAATGATCTCAAAGCAGCGCCCCGTGGCAAACACCGCAAAGCTGCTCATAAAAACCGTCTGTCCGCCGATGGCAAGCCCTGCGGCGGCAGCGGCCATATTGCTTTCGGCGATGCCCATATCAAAAAAACGATCGGGAAATTCCTGCGCGAAGATATTGGTTTTTGTCGATTTGGAAAGGTCGGCGTCAAGAACAACGATTTCCGGATGCTCTTTACCGACGGCCTTCAGCGTTTCTCCGTAGGCTTTTCTTGTTGCGATCTTTTCCATCTTCTCAGCCCTCCACTTCCGCTTTGGCAGCGGCGTAATCTTCATCACTCATCGGGGAACCGTGCCAGGACGGGTTATTTTCCATAAAGGAAACGCCCTTCCCCTTCACGGTTTCGGCAATGATCGCCACAGGCTTGCCCTGCACTTCTTTGGCCTTGGCAAAAACATCCTTCAACGCGTCGATATCATGCCCGTCCACGGAAAAGACCTCAAAACCGAAAGAAGCGAATTTTTCACCGATATCACCGAGGGCCATCACGTCATCATTGGCGCCGTCGATCTGCAGACCGTTGTGGTCAACGATAGCGACCAGATTATCTAATTTACGGTGAGCCGCGGACATGGCCGCTTCCCAGATCAACCCTTCGTCAAGTTCTCCGTCACCTAAAACGGCGTAAACCCTGTTCGGTTTATGATTCAGTTTCATGGAGAGCGCGATACCGCCGGCCACAGCGAATCCCTGTCCCAAAGAACCGGTGGATGCTTCCACGCCGGGAAGCTTTTTTCGGTCGGGATGTCCCTGAAGCCGTGAACCCAGCTGACGCAGATTGCCGAGTTCTTCCCGGTCGATCAGACCGCCCTCGCAAAGGACGGCGTAAAGCGCCGGCGCGCCGTGACCTTTGGAAAGGACAAAATAATCCCGATCTTCTTTTTGAGGATCATTAAAATCATAATTCATCACATCGAAATATAAAACGGCCATAATTTCCGCCATATCAAGGGAACCGCCCGGATGACCGCTTTTGGCTTTCCCCAACATTTCAATGATGTCACAGCGAATTTTTTTCGCCATTTCCGTCAAGTATTCTTTTGATGCCATACCCTCTTCTCCTCTATGTTTCCGCAATCAGATATCCAACGGAAAAACAATAATATGATCTCCGGGCGAAATCTTATGCCGCATATTGACAAGGCTTCCGTTAACGATGGCCTTTTCCACCGCGGCGACATGGATCCCGGATTCAAACAAGGTTTTCCCCAAATCATAATCTCCGGCTTCAATATCCTCAGCCTCGGGAAGATTGATTTTCAATAAGGTCAAATAGCCATGAAGTTCCAGTGTAACTGCACCTTCAACGATGCGAATATCATCCATAAGACACGCCTCCTTTTTCAGATTATAGTATAGCAGATTTTAAAAAGCGAAACAAGAATTTTACTATCATTTTTTTCCGATTTGTGTTAGAATTATAATACTATCAGAGAAAAAAGGATGAAAAGAAAAACCATGGCAGAACATATTTTTTTTGATAAAGAAAAAGAAACCATGAAACGTAAGGATATTGAGGCCTTGCAGCTGGAAAAACTGAAATGGACAGTCAATCGCTGTTATGATCGGGTTCCTTACTATAAAAAGATCATGGATAAAGCAGGAGTCAAACCTGCACACATCAAAAAACTCTCCGACATTTCCCTGCTTCCGATCATGAGCAAAGCGGATATGCGTGAAAACTATCCCTTCAACCTTTTCGCTTCGCCGCTGGAAGATATCGTGGAAATCCACGCATCCTCGGGAACCACGGGGAAACCCGTCGTCGGCGCGTATACAAAAAATGACCTTGACGCCTGGAGCGAGTGCATGGCCCGCATCATTGCCGCCAGCGGCGTGACCAAAGAAGACGTCGCTCAGATTTCCTTCGGATACGGTCTTTTCACCGGCGCATTCGGCCTTCATTACGGGTTGCAGAAAGTCGGCTGCATGGTCGTACCCATATCCAGCGGAAACAGCGCCAAACAGCTGATGCTGATGGAGGATTTCGGCGTCACGGTGCTCATTGCCACCCCGTCTTACGGAGTCTATCTCAGTGAACTTGCCAAAGATAAAGGCATCTCCGATAATCTCAAACTCCGGGTCGGCCTCTTCGGTTCCGAAGTTTGCACACCGGAAATGAGAGACCAGATCGAAGACAATATCGGCATTATCGTCACCGATAACTACGGCCTTACCGAAATCGGCGGGCCCGGTGTCTCGGGGGAATGTCTGGAACGCGACGGCCTTCATATCAATGAAGATTATTATCTCTGTGAAGTCATCGATCCCGATACTTGTGAACCGCTTCCCGAAGGCGAAACCGGGGAGATCGTTGTGACCCCCCTCTGGAAGGAAGCTTTCCCGATCTTCCGTTACCGCACCAAAGACCTGGCGAAAATTACCTATGATCCCTGTAAATGCGGACGCACCTCGGCCAGAATGACCAAGGTTATGGGGCGCACCGATGATATGATGATCATCAAAGGCGTGAACGTTTTCCCCTCTCAGATCGAAAGTGTCCTCTTCACCAAACCTCACATCGGCCCCCATTATCAGCTGATCTTGAGAAAGAAAAACTATATGGACACCCTCGAAGTCCAGGTCGAACTCATCGATTCTTCCCTGCTGGAACGCTATCGCGAGCTTGATGCTCTGCAAAATGATATCCGCTCTTCCTTAAAGAGCGTTTTGGGTCTCGATTGCAAAGTCACTTTGGTCCCGCCCAGAACGATCCAGCGTTTTGAAGGCAAGGCCAAACGCATCATTGACAAACGCAATGAAACCGAAGCATAAGGAGGAAATAATCATGACCATCAATCAGATTTCCGTTTTAGTGGAAAACAAGGCCGGCGCTGTTGCCGAAATTATTTCCGTACTTGCGGAAAAGAAAATCAATATTTACGCTGTCAATATGGCGGACACCCCCAATTTCGGTATTCTTCGTTTTATCGTCAACCAGCCCGAAGAGGCTAAAGATTTGCTGGAACGGGAAGGTTTTCTCGTTTCCGCCTGCAAAGTTCTTGCCGTCGGTTTGAAAGACATCCCCGGCGGACTGACCAAAGTAACGAAAGTATTGAACCAAAACGGGATCAGCCTCGAATATTTATATGCCTTTATCAGCAGATCCGCTGAAAATGCCTGTGTCATTTTAAACACGGCCGATGTGGAATTCACCGCTCAAATCCTGAATGACGCCGGTATTCCCATCTACGGTAATGAGATTTTTGAAAAAGCGGGACTTCTTTAAAAAAATTTCATAATTATTCTTGACAATCCATTTTTTCAATGCTAAAATAGCATCAATATAAAGCCATGACGGGAAAGAAGTAAACGCGACGGAATTTTCAGAGAGTTGCCGGCCGGTGCAAGGCAATAAAGGAAATCGCAGTTGAATACATTCCCAGAGCTGTGCACCGAAAGGAAACAAGTAGGCTGCAACGGGTTCACCCGTTATCGTGATAGAGTATAATCATCAAAACCGATGCCGTACTCGAAGAGTGATTACAGTTGTGAGACTGTAATAATATGAGGTGGTACCGCGGATTTTCAATCCGTCCTCTGAAATGATTTAGAGGACGGATTTTTTTATGTCCTCGGAAAGAAGGTTTTATACAATGGCAATCAAACTCCTGATTCTCCTCGGCTTCTTCGCGGTGATGATCTGTGTCGGACTTTACTGCAGAAGACATGCCACCGATGTCAACGGCTTTGTTTTGGGCGGACGCAGCGTCGGTCCCTGGCTCACGGCTTTCGCTTACGGTACCTCCTATTTTTCCGCCGTTATCTTTGTCGGCTATGCCGGCCAGTTCGGCTGGAAATTCGGCATTGCCTCTACTTGGATCGGTCTGGGCAATGCCCTGATCGGCTCCCTTCTGGCCTGGTCGATTTTGGGCCGCCGCACCCGCGTCATGACGCAACATCTGAACAGTGCCACCATGCCGAACTTTTTCGGTAAACGCTTTGACAGCCACGCTTTGCGTGTTCTCGCCTCAGCCATCATCTTTATCTTTTTGATTCCTTACACCGCCTCCCTCTATAACGGTCTTTCCCGCCTCTTTGAAATGGCCTTCGGCATCGACTACACGATCTGCGTCATCGTCATGGCCATTCTCACCGGTTTTTACGTTATTGCCGGCGGTTACATGGCAACGGCCATGAACGACTTTATTCAAGGCATCATCATGCTCTTCGGTATCGTTGCCGTCATTGCCGCGGTCTTAAACAGTCAGGGCGGTTTTATCGAGGCTTTGAACGGTCTCGCCGCCGTCAGCGACCCGGAAACCACCACCCAGATCGGCGCCTTCAATTCCTTTTTCGGTCCGGATCCCTTCAGCCTGCTTTGCGTCGTGATCCTTACCTCTCTGGGAACATGGGGTTTGCCGCAAATGGTACAAAAATTTTACGCCATCAAAAGTGAAACGGCAATCTCGAAAGGGACTATCATTTCAACCCTTTTCGCCGTCGTTGTCGCCGGCGGCTGTTACTTCCTCGGCGGATTCGGCAGACTGTTTTCCACCCCCGAAATCGTCGCGGAGACCGGCTTTGACGCCATCATACCCTCAATGCTGGAGAATATGCCGACGCTGATCATCGCCATCGTCGTCGTTCTCGTACTTTCCGCCTCCATGTCTACGCTTTCTTCTCTCGTTTTGACTTCCAGCTCCACGCTGACACTGGACTTTATTAAGGGCAATATCATCAAGAATATGAAAGAGAATACTCAGCTGATCACAATGCGCTCACTGATCGTGGTCTTTATCGGTATTTCCGTGATCATCGCTATTGTGCAGTACAAATCCAACATTACCTTCATTGCGCAGCTCATGGGTGTTTCCTGGGGCGCACTGGCCGGAGCCTTCCTCGCGCCTTTCCTCTATGGTCTCTACATGAAGAGGACGAGCAAAGCCGCGGTTTGGACCTGTTTCCTTTTCGGTTCTCTTCTGCTTACGGCAAATCTGCTTTTCCGTCCTTATTTTCCCGTTGTATTGCAGTCACCGATTAACTGCGGCGCTTTCGCCATGATTGTCGGTTTGATCATCGTTCCCGTTATCAGCCTCTTCACACCGGCACCGAAAAAAGAAGTCGTCGAAGATGCCTTCGCCGCTTATGAAGAAACCGTCACGGTTAAGGTGAAAACTTCCCTTAAAGAATCCGAATAAAGACAAAAAAGAAGATCCCCGTTTTCCGATGAGAAACGGGGATCATTTTTGTTTTCATAATTTCAGGTTTTTTTTTGCGCAGCGGCAATGCTGTCGGCAACAGTCGGGATCATGAT
>CACXDX010000099.1 GCA_902766525.1 uncultured Bacillota bacterium
GGTCTTTTCTTCGATCCTCTTTTTCGTCTTTCCCGCCTTTTTCAATATGGATCAGCGCTTCGTCGATTTCGGCAGCTATATCTCGAAGGCCGCCGAAGGGGACGGCGGCGGCGTGATCGGCGGCTGTCTCGCCTACGGGCTGCAGCGCCTCTTTGCCGTGCCGATCTCCGTGGCGATCCTGCTGCTCCTCGCCATCTTCTCCGTGCTGATGCTGGCCAATTTTTCCTTTAAAGCCTTTTTCGCGGCGCGGAAGGATCGTTTTTCCGAGCGCATGGCCGCCCGCAAAGAGGAACGTCAGCGGGCCCGTTTGGAAGACGACGAAGAGGGCGAGGAAGACCTCTTCACCGTTTTGGAACGGGATGAGAGAGACGGCTGGCACTCCCCCGAAAAGGAAGTGCGCAAAAGCGCCGCTTCCTTCTCTTTGAAAAAACCTTTTTCCGGCAGGGAAAAGGAACCGCCCAAGCCCGGTGAGCGCCGCCGCAAGGTGGTGGAATACGGAGAAAACGACAGCGTCGTCATTGACGGCATCGTTTTCACCCGGGATGAGGACAACAGTGATTTCGACGGCAAGACGCTGAGAGAACACATCACCGGCCGCCGCGAGATCGACGATATCACGATCACCCTCAGTGACGACGACCTCAAACCCGAACCCGGCGAGCATATCCCCGTCGGCCTCGCCGGCGGTTACGGCGGCGACGATTTTGAGGGCGAATATTTCAGCGTCAACCGTCTCGACGAGGAAGAAGAGATCGAAAACGACGAAAACGCCCCGGTGGCCGTCTTTGAGGAGATCGAAAGCGACGACGGCGCCGAAAAGAAAGACGGCGGTGAAAAGGACGAGGAATTTACCGTGGAAGCGGAGGATCCGGCCAAAAAAGCGGCCATGTCCCATTTTAGTCTCCCCAAAACGAGTATACTGGAAAGGCCGAAGAAGGGGAACAAACACCGCAATACCCAGATCATCCGCGAAGGTGTGAAAAAGCTGGAAACGGCGCTGGAAAGCTTCGGCGTCGAGGCCCGAGTCGTCGACGTCAACGTCGGCCCCTCGCTGATCCGCTATGAAGTCCAGCCCGGACCCGGCGTCAAGGTCAGCCGCATCGCCGGTCTCTCCGACGATATCGCCCTCCAGCTCGCCGCCTCCGGCGTGCGCATCGCGCCGATCCCCGGCAAGAGCGTGATCGGCATCGAAGTGCCCAGGGTGGACAACGTCACCGTCTATTTCCGGGAGATCCTCGAAAACTCCGCCTTCTTTGAACTGCCTTCGAAACTGACCTGCGCCTTCGGCCAGGATATCGACGGTGAGCCCGTCATCGGCGACCTCACCGATATGCCCCACCTGCTGATCGCCGGCACCACCGGCTCGGGGAAGAGCGTCTGCATGAACACGATGATCTGCTCCATCCTCTTTAAGGCCACGCCGGATCAGGTGAAATTCATCATGATCGACCCGAAACAGGTGGAATTCGTGATCTATGAGGGACTGCCCCATCTGATCACCCCCGTCGTCACCGACGCCAAAAAAGCGGCGGGCGCTTTGAAATGGGCGCTGAGAGAAATGGAAAACCGCTATACGATCTTCAGCCAGAACCGGGTGCGCAACATCTTCGGCTATAACAAGATCGCCCTCGAAGACGACCGTATGCCTCAGATCGTCATCTTCATCGACGAGCTGGCCGATCTGATGATGGTCGCCGCCAAGGACGTGGAATCCTCCATCTGCCGCCTCGCCCAGAAGGGCCGGGCCGCCGGCATCCATCTCGTCATCGCCACCCAGCGTCCCTCGGTGGACGTGATCACCGGCCTGATCAAGGCCAACGTACCTTCCCGCATCGCCCTCGCCGTTTCCTCGGGCACCGACTCCCGCACCATCATCGACAACATCGGCGCGGAAAAACTCCTCGGTCACGGCGATATGCTCTATATGCCCATCGGCACCAGCAGACCCCGGCGCGTCCAGGGGGCCTGGCTCAGCGACGGCGACGCCGCCGCCATCCTCGAACACTACAAGAAACAGGGTGAACCGGAGTACATCGAAGGTGTGGCTCAGGCCGTGGACGGCGACGCCAAAAAAGAGCAGAGCTTCGGCGATCCCCTCTTTTTCGACGCCGCCCGCGCCGCCATCACCGCCGGTCAGGCTTCGACCTCGATGATGCAGCGCAGATTCCGCATCGGCTACAACCACGCCGCCCGCATCATGGAAGAGCTGGAAGAAAAGGGCATCATCGGCCCGGCCGAAGGCGCCAAGCCGCGGACGGTGCTGATGACATTGGAAACTTTTAAGGAGACCTTCCGCGAGGAAGAGGAAGGCTCCCTTTTTGACGAAGACAACAACGTTTTTTAAACGTTCGCACGAACCTTTTTAGGAAATGAGGTGACTTATGGGAACCACAGGAATGCGTCTGCAGCAGGCGCGGATGGAGGCCGGCTTCACCCTCGGGGAAGTGGCGTCCGCCCTCGATATCGACGCCAAATACCTCTTCGCCCTGGAAGAGGAGGATTACGACGTGCTGCCCGGCAAGACCTTTGCTTTGGGCTACGCCAAAAGCTACAGCTCCTATCTGGGACTCAATTCCCGCCGCGTCACCGAAGAGATCA
>CACXDX010000100.1 GCA_902766525.1 uncultured Bacillota bacterium
TATATTATTGTAAAGGACATCATGTCCTCATACTTTTTCTGTTTTGGGAGGAAAAAATGACCGTAGTTTTGGGTATTGATACCGGCGGCACCTATACGGATGGCGTCGTTTTGGAACGTGAAAGCAAGAAGATCCTTGCCGCGGCAAAATCGCTGACGACCCACGATGATCTCATTCGCGGTATCCGCGGCGTGCTTACCGATTTGAACTCCGAAGCTTTAAAGGATGTCGCGTATGTCGCTCTTTCCACAACGCTGGCGACAAATGCCATCGTGGAAAATAAGGGCTGCCGTGTCGGGCTGCTGCTCCTCGGTTTTGAGCAAAGCGATGATCTTCCTCCCTGTCTCGCGGCGGAGATCCCCGGGACGATCAGCGTGGCCGGTAAGGAAGCTCAGGCCCTCGATGAAGAAGCCGTTCGCCGCGGGGTGCGATCTTTTGAAGGAAAGGTCGACGCTGTGGCGATTTCCGGAATTTTCAGCGTGAGGAATCCCGCTCATGAAAACAGAGCCAAGGACATCGTCAAAAGCATGCTCGATCTGCCCGTGATCATGGCCCATGAGCTTACGGGAACCATCGGCATGAAAGAGCGAACCAATACGGTCGTGCTCAACGCCAAGCTGATTTCCGTGATCGAAGATCTGATGCGTGCCGTTAAACAGGCAATGACGGAAAACGGCATGGAAGCCCCGTTGATGATCGTGAAAGGGGACGGCAGTCTCATGGATGAAAAACAGGCCAGGGAACGTCCCATCGAGACGATCCTTTCGGGACCTGCCGCCAGTATTATCGGCGCGACTTATCTCTGCGACGTTAAAGACGCCCTCGTCTGCGATATGGGCGGAACCACGACGGATGTGGCGATCCTCGCCAACGGCAAACCCCGGCTTTCCCGGGAAGGTGCCGACGTCGGCGGCTGGCGCACCAGGATCTCGGCGGTGAATGCCTATACCTTCGGTCTCGGCGGCGACAGCCATTTCTCCCGTGATCTTGAAACCGGTTATTGGCGGGTGGGGCCGCGCCGCAGTCGTCCCATCTCCATCGTGGCCGAGGAATATCCCCATTATAAAGCGGAACTCTATCACCTGTATCACCATATGGCGGGGTTTTACATCTATACTCCCGTCGACGGTTTCCAGCTCCTGCGCGATCCCGACCGCGGTATTGAACTTTCCGACACGCAGCTCCGCGCCATTGAAATTCTGAAGGAAGGACCCCATACCGTTTATGAATTGGGTAAGCGCATCGGTATCGATCCGAACTTCATCCATTTTAACCGTTTGATCGAATACGGTATCATCAGCCTCGTCGGTTTTACGCCCACCGATGTTTTGCTGGCCAACGGCGGCTATGATGTCGGTGACGCCGAGGCGGCCCGCGTTGCCGCTCAAATCCTTGCCATGGACCGCGACATGAGTGAGGAAGACTTCTATCGGCTCTGTCTGGACCGGGTGGAAGAAAAGATGTGCCGCTCGCTGCTGACCTGTGTGTTGGATCAGGACGGTGCTGACGGCGAGCAAAATGAAAAGCTGGCGGAATACTATTTTGAAAAAGCGATCAAGCGTCGGCAAAGCGATTTCTTCCGCGTTGATTTTTCCATCGACAGCGATATCGTCGGCATCGGCGCACCCATCGCTGCCTGGCTGCCGACGGCGGCCGACCGTTTCAATGTCAAACCGCTGATTTGCGATCATCATGATGTGGCCAACGCCATCGGCGCCGCCGCGGGAGAAGTGATGACGATCTATTCGCTCCTCGTTCAGAACCACGGCGGAGAATGTCTCTCGATTTACGCGCCCTGGGGCAAGACCGACGTTTACCGTGATTTGTCGAAGGGACCGAAAAAAGCGCTGACCGTTGAGGATATGGCGGAAGAAGTGATAGAACAGGCCATCGAGGACGGGAAAGAACATCTCAGAGAAAATATGGCCGCCCAAGCCATTGAGGATTATGAGATCCTCGTTGAACGGCACGATTCCAAACTCAATGAAGGCTACAACAACAGCGTCAATCTCTTTATCGAAACCCGTGTTGACGTCATTGCCGTCGGTTTGCCGGCCTGGATCAACCGGGAAAAGGAAGACGATGACAAAGCCGCACGGTAAAACAGTAAAACAGTAAGAACAGTAAGCAAATACGGCATGACCGAAAGGAAGAACAAAGGACAAAAGCATAGAAAAAAGAATTGCCGCCGCATTGCCGGGGTGCGGAGGATAAGTAAAGAACAACGGAATAATTTTGTGAATGCTGTCGAACTGACAGCCCAAAGGAGGTTTTTTCAATGACGAAATATAATGATTATCTCATGCTCGCCGGAAAAGACCGGAGGGTGACAGAGAACAAGGCAACACGCCGCAGCAGAAATCGATTCGGCCAAGTGGCCGTGAGCAGAAACAAAATCCAGGATGTACCGGCGGAAAATCGCGGCAAAAACCGCTTTTGTCATTCGGCTGCCCGAAAACACCGTTTTGAACCCGTGGAAGCGATGAAACCGCTGAGCCCCCCGGCTTACGGTATACTGACGGGAAGAGAAAACGGATTATTTGAAAAATTAGCGGCGAAAAAACAGAGAAACGGCTTTTCCCGTGTGGCGATGAAAGGAAACGGCAGGGAAAGTTCCCCCGCCGAAAGAAACAGCCGCAATCGTTTCACTATGAATGTCAGGGTCGGAAATCACGTATCCGATGATCGGACTTCGCCGCCGATCGCGGAATACCGCTTGCTTGCCGGCAGAGAACGCCGCCTGATGATCCATCCTCAAAGGAAACAGTTCCGCCTGCTTGCCGGCAGAGGACGTCGTCTGATGATCCATCCTCATGGGAAACGGTATCACCTGCTGGCCGGCAGAGACCGCCGTCTTCCCGTTCGCTCCGAAGGGAAGCAATTTCGTTTGCTGGGCGGCAGAAGCCGGCGTTTTAAAACGCTTTGGCTGCCGATGGTTCCCGTTGTGGAAATGCCCCGCCGGATCGTCCCCGTTATCGTGGCGAAAAGAGATCTCGCGGTTATCGGCGGCAGACCCTACGGACGGATCTATCCGTTTCGGCCCATTGATGACAATGAAACATTGATCGGAGGATAAAAAAAGAATGAGCAAATATATGATGGTCGCCTGCCGTAACATCGAAGATGAGGTTGATGCCGCGATGCGGGAAAAACAGCTGGATTATCCCGTATTGTATCTGAAATCCGGGCTTCACGATCTCCCCGATCGGCTGCACAGGGAATTGCAGGCTCTGATCGATGCGCTGACCGATATCGATTACCTGCTGCTGCCGATGGGCCGTTGCGGTAATGCCACTTTGGGATTGCGCTCCGAGCGTTTTTCTCTGGTGTTGCCGAAATGCGAAGACTGCATCAACCTCCTGCTCTCCGATGATTCTTTGAAAGTGGATCGTCCCAAGGGCCGTATGTTTTATACCCGCGGCTGGCTTTTGAGCGAGCGGGCGGCCCCCAATGAATACGACGACTGCGTACGCAAATACGGCAAAGACAGCGCCGATATGATCTTTCAGGCGATGTACAGCGGCTACACTCATTTTGCCATTCTCAAAACGGGTCTTTTCGATATCGAAAAAGCCAAACGCACGCTTATGCCGGTGGCGCAGACAGCGGGGGTGGATTTCGAAGAGTTGGAAGCACCCTGCGGTATTTTGAAAAAAATGGTTCAGCTGGATCTGGATGAGGAAAATTTCGCCGTCATTCCGCCGGGAACCGAAGTAACCGAGGAAATGCTGCAGTTATCCTGAAGAGGACAGCTGCCGAAAAGGAAGCGGATCATGAAGTATACATTTTTTGATCAATATGAACGTCACTTTGACGAAAAGGATGTTTTGAAGAGCCTGCACATGCCGGAGGATCACCCCTTCGGTGAAAGCATTGCCGCCCTGCTGGAGAGAACCGACCGCATCGCCTGTCCGAAGGCTTTCTTCATTGAGTGTGAGGTGGAACAAATCGAAGACGGCGTGGTGACCGTCGCCCGGCATGACTTTTACAGCCCGATTCTCTGTAAAAAGCTGGAAGGCGCGAAAGTCGTCTATCCCTATCTTTCCACCTGCGGCAGGGAGCTGGCCGATTTCGGCCTTGAGCTTACCGATATGATGGAGAAATATGCCTTCGATGCCGTGATGGAATTTTATCGCCGCCAGATCGATGTCATCGCCAAAGGCGCGGTGGAAAACCTTTTGCCGGAAAAGACCGTTGTTTCCACGTCGAATCCCGGTTCTCTCATCGATTGGCATATCAGTGAACAGAAAACGTTGTTTGATCTCTTCGGTGAAGCCGGAGAAAGGAGCGGCGTTGTTTTGAACGACAGTTATTTGATGTTTCCGGTAAAGAGTGTTGCCGGCATCGCCTTCGGCAGCAGCGGCGTTATGCACGATTGTGAGCTCTGCCAGAAAGAAAACTGTCCCGGCCGCAAAGCCGCTTTTAATATGAAAGCCTATCTCGCGGCAAAGGACGAGGAAATGTAAGGACGCGGAAAAGAGGGGGAACAATGAAGCTGACAATGGTGAGCGAGGGCTACCTGCCCTTTGATGAAACGGATATCATGAGAAGCATCGGCATGGATCGGGAGCATCGTTTTAAGGAACCGATCCGCCGCCAGTTGGAAATGACGCGGCAGATCGCCGCGCCGAAGGGATTTTTTTTGGAGTGTGATATCGACGCCGTTGCCGAAGAAACCGTTGTTGTTGAGGGTCAGACTTTGACCAGCCCGACGCTGGTCCGTTTGCTCGGCGATACGAAAAAAGTCTATCCCTTTCTTTCCACCTGCGGCGAGGAATTGGCGGCCTATGCGCTGACCTGCACCGATATGGTGGAGAAATTCGCCCTCGACGCCATCATGAACTTTTACCAGAAGCAGGCGGCCTTTGCCGTGGAAAGCGCTGTCCTCGACCGGATGCCCCGCGGTTATTACGTCAGCCGTTCGACGCCGGGAGATCTTCCCGATTGGGATATCCGTGATCAGAAGAAGCTCTTTAACCTCTTCGGTGACGCCGCCGCCGAGATCGGCGTCAGATTGAAAGACAATTATCTGATGACGCCGCTGAAGACGGTGGCCGGACTCTGGTTTGCCGCTCCGGACACGAAACGCCAATGCCGTCACTGCGCGAAATTGGATTGCATTGATCGCAGAGAGCCCTTTGACGGCCGTATTTATTGGCGCTCGAA